>JBILPO010000057.1:0-8474 GCA_044373805.1 Pelobium sp. | reverse complement strand
CTAAATTATCAACCAATTTTGATCAGAAAGTTTATGATGGAACAGAATATTATCAATTTTTAACACCAGAAATAAAGCTGCCACTTTGGTATGGTTTAGAATTAAAAGGTAATTATGCTCAGGCAGAAGGCGCTTTCATCAATCAAGAGAATAAGTTGCCAACAGAAGGTTTAAGTTTTGTTGGTTTAAATATGTCTTTAGGTAAAGGTTTGTTAATGGATAAACGCAGAGCAGCGGTAAAACAAGCAAATATTTTTAAAGAAGCAAGCGCCAACCAACAATTATTAATTATTAACGATTTAATTTTGGATGCAGGTGAAGCTTACTTATTTTGGCAAAACAGCTACCAGCTATCTTTAATTTATGAACAAGCTTTAAAATTAACTCAGGTTAGATTTGAAGCGGTTAAAAATGGCGTAATTGGAGGAGATAGACCAGCTATTGATACTGTTGAGGCTGTTACCCAAATTCAACAAAGACAATTACAATTACAGCAAGCGCAGCTTAATTTGAAAAACGCACTATATAATTTGGGTTCGTTTATGTGGTTGCCTCAAAATCAACCTGTTGATGTAGAAAAGTTAAGCATCTTTCCTCAAATAAAAGAAATAGAAATTCCTCAAACTTTAAATCCAGTGATTACAAACAACCCTAAATTATTAAGTTACGGGTTTAAGCTTAGAGATTTAGAGGTTGAAAAAAGACTAAAAGCAGAAAGTTTAAGGCCAACCTTAGATCTACAAGTCGGGCTTTTAAATACCGGGCAAAGTGCGTTTAGAAATGTCAATAGAAATTATTGGGAGAATAATAATAAGATAGGATTGCAATTTTCTTTCCCACTTACTTTTACAACTGCCAGAGGAGATTTAGCAGAAGCTAAGCTGAAAATTAAAGATACCGAGTACGAACAAAGTTTGGTACGCAATGATTTACAAGTAAAGCTTAATCAAAATAAAGCAGAAGCTAATACATTGCAGTCTCAGTTAGTTATCATTAAACAATCTGTTGATGCAAATAAAAAGTTGGTAGAAGGGGAAGAATTGAGATTTAAGTTTGGTGATAGTTCTTTGTTTTTAATTAATGCCAGAGAGAGCAAACTAATAGAAACTCAAGAAAAACTGATTGAAACAGAAAATAAAATCAGAAAAAATAAGCTTAAAGCCGAGTGGATATTAGGCGCTTTGTCAAACTAAAAAATATCTTTAACCACAATTTATCTGAAATAGTAGAGGTAGAAGGCTGTGAATTTTTTATGAGCATTTTTCAGTTCGAATATTGAGAACATACACACTTAACTTTAGAGGTTATTCCAGGCAGAGGATCAAGTTTTTCTGTTGAAATTCCAATGGCTATTCGTTTCATCACCTAATCAAGATTATATACTGAAGAAGAAATGAAAGATTTAGAACCTGTTTAATACTATAAATCTTAACTAATTAAAAAAGCTCGATTTGAATTTCAAATCGAGCTTTTTTAATTCATTTGCATCAATAAATACTAATCTAATCCGCCTATTCTGGTTGGAGAAGTTACTTTTGGCCATGTCATTTGTTGACCAGTTCTTGGGTTTATGGGTAAAACAATTTTCTCTCTTGAAGTAGTTTGAGGATCTTCACAAGCCATGTAAACTAAAATTGCGGCTAAAATTGCATTGTTTCTAACATCATCAAAAACAATTTTATCATAAGTATCTCTATTGGTGTGCCAAGTATAACTTCCGTAAGACCAGCTTAAAGAACTTAAAGAAAAAGCCGGCACTCCAGCAGCTACAAAAGAAGCATAATCAGAACCGCCACCACCAGGTGAGCCAGGGAAACTAGTTTCAATTTGGCTTCTAATCTCTGCAGGTACTTTATTTAACCATCTTCCTAAATAATCATAAGAATTTAAAAATCCTTGTCCAGATAAATTAACCACTCTACCCGTTCCATTATCTTGGTTAAACAAAGCCTGAATGTTTTTTACAACTTCTGGATGATCTTCTACAAAAGCTCTCGAACCGTTTAAACCTTGTTCTTCGCTACCCCAATGACCGACTAAAATGGTTCTTTTTGGGTTTGGATAAACTTTTTTAAGAATACGCATGGCTTCCATCATGGTAATAGTTCCAGTTCCGTTATCAGTAGCACCGGTTCCACCATCCCAAGAATCAAAATGAGCAGATAACATCACATATTCTTCTGGTTTTTCTGTCCCTTTAATTTCTGCTATTGTATTAAAAGTAGGTACCACACCTAAATTTTTAGACTCGGCAGTAATTTTTAATGTTGGCGCATTTCCTGATTCAGCTAAGCGAAACAACATTCCGTAATCTTCTAAGGCTACATCAACAGAAGGAATTTTCTTAGTATAAGCACTAAAAATCTTATTTACTCCAAAACCTGCCGACCAGTTACTGGTAATTATTCCAATAGCCCCAGCTTTTTCTAAAGCAACAGGAAGAGTACGAGCAGTATATCCAGTTTTTCTAATTCTTGCAGTCCAAGCCTGAGTTTTTTCGGTTCTATCTTTTTTCATTTTTTCGATAGATTCTTTAGTTCCAAATTCTGTCCAGTTATAATCTGGTCTTCCGGTGGGTTGAGCCATAGAAACCAAAACAATTTTCCCTTTAACATTGGGTAACCAGTTTTTGAAGGCTACAGAATCGGCTAAATCAGGGATGATAATCACACTTCCACTTACTCCTTTTGATGAAGTAGAAGGACTCCATGCCAATTGCATCCCCTCTAAAGACTTCATTCTTGGAGAAATCATATCAATATGCGTAATTCCTCTTTCCCAGCCACGCCAATCGCCCCATTTTTCATTTTTAGCACTTATTCCCCAATCTGTATATTTTTTAACAGCCCAATCATTCGCCATTTTCATTTGAGGCGTACCCACTAAACGAGGGCCAACTTGATCCATCAGTTCATGACCTAATTTTTCTAACTGAGAGTTTTCTGTAGCCTCTTTAACAATGGCGTCAGTAACGGGGTCTTTTGTTTGTGCAAAAGAAACGCTGTAGCTAAACGCTAGAGCTAAAAGTAAATGTTTAGTTATTTTCATATTTCTAATTTTGTTAAACGAGTTTTAATACAAGAATTATTTGATTCAAATTTAAATGTAGCGTTTCTGATAGATAGATGGAAAAAGTAAAAGAGCTAATTGTAAAATATGCTTTTATCTAACGAGATTTTTACTTAATAGAAATTACGTCTCAGATTAAGCAATGAAGAAATTAGAGTGGAAACTCTTATCAATTACAATCATATTGGTTATATAAAACCTTATTCAATAAACAGTCCAATTAAATAAATAGGTGGTTAGGGAGGGAGGCCTATGAAATTAAAAAAGCATCATAAATTTACAAATACTCAAAGTTGGAAGCGCTCTATTTAATTAGCTAATATCATATAGGATATTGAAAAAATATTACATAAAAAGTTATTTGAACTAAAATAGCTTTGCAATAGTATGAGTAGGTTAGAAAAATTACTCATCACCAAAACCTAATTATAAAATTCCTTAATTGCGTTAATGAAGAATTTACCATTATTGGATATTTCAATTATTGCCATTTATTTGCTGGCAATGATTTTGGTTGGCGTTTACTTTTCTAGAAAAAACAAAAGTGCTGAACAGTTTACCAAAGCATCTGGCTTGATCCCCGGTTGGGCAATAGGTTTGTCTATTTATGCAACTTTTTTAAGTAGTAACACCTTTTTGGGTGTTCCGGGGAAATCTTTTGGAGGGAATTGGAATGCTTTTGTGTTTAGTATCTCTATGCCATTTGCTGCATGGGTAGCCGCAAAGTATTTTGTGCCTTTTTACCGTAGCACTGGCGAAGTATCTGCTTATACCAATTTAGAAAAACGCTTTGGGGCTTGGGCCAGAACTTATGCTGTTGTTTGCTTTCTGCTGACTCAGCTTGCCCGTATGGGGTCTATATTTTTCGGAATTTCTCTTACCCTACAAGCTTTAACAGGTTACAGTATGGAAGTAATTATGCTGGTAACGGGTATCTGCATTATTATTTATACCGTAATGGGCGGGATAGAGGCCGTAATTTGGACAGAGGTAGTGCAAGGAGTTTTAAAAACTTTAGGAGCCATTCTTATTGTTTATTTAATTGTTTCAAATATGCCTGGCGGCGTTTCTAAAATAGTAGAAATTGGGCAAAAGGATCATAAGTTTAGTTTAGGAGGCTTATCTCTTGATTTTACACAAGCTACATTTTGGGTCGTGTTGTTATATGGATTCTTTATCAACCTTAATAATTTTGGGATGGATCAAAATTATGTGCAGCGTTACCATACCGCTTCATCAGCTATGGAAGCCTCTAAATCAATTTGGTTATGTGTATGGATTTATATGCCTGCATCGCTATTGTTTTTCATTATCGGAACTTGTCTATATGCTTACTATCAAGTTAATCCGGCATTAATTGAACCTTTAAAGTTACAAGTTGCAGCAGAACGTTTGGGTGCAACAGCATCTCAGCTTGACATTGCAAATTTAGCCAAAACACTACAACCAGCAGATTATGGGGATAAAGTGATGCCTAATTTTATGGTCACCATGATTCCTACTGGCCTAGTTGGCTTAATAGTTTCTGCCATATTATCTGCTGCGATGAGCACCATTAGCTCCGGTATGAATTCTTCAGCAACGGTGTTTTCAGAAGATATATATAAACGTTATTTCAAACCAAACATCAGCGATAAGCAAAATATGAACCTTCTGCATATTGCCACAATAGTTTTTGGCTTAGCAGGTATGGCATGTGGTATTGCTATGATAGGCGTAAAAAGCATATTAGATATCTGGTGGCAGCTATCCGGAATTTTTGCCGGAGGGATGTTGGGCCTTTTTCTATTAGGCATCATCAGTAAAAAATCAGGAAATATGGAAGCCATTGCCGCCACTATCATAGGCATCATGGTTATTATTTGGCTTTCCCTTTCTTATTTAATCCCTGATGAATTTGCTTATTTAAGAAATCCGCTTCATGCAAACATGGTCATTGTTATTGGGACACTTTCCATCTATCTATCGGGGGCGCTTATTACAAAATTGAAAAAGGCATACTAAAATTCACTTACAAGAGAAAATAATTTAATAAAATGAACAATTCAGCAAAGGGATTCATTCCAGTAATGCTTACCCCATTTAAAGATAACGGCAAAATAGATTTTGAAGGATTAACTAAACTAACGGAGTTATACGTAGAAGCCGGAGCAGCAGGTTTATTTGCCAGCTGTTTATCAAGTGAAATGTTTGAACTTTCTGAAATGGAACGCTTTATGGTGGTTGAGCATGTGGTAAAAGTAACAAACGGCGCAATACCAGTGGTGGCTACAGGTACTTTTGGGGGGCCAATCCCTCAGCAAGCAGATTTTGTAAAACGAATTTATTCTGCAGGTGTAGAAGCTGTAATTGGTATCACCAGCTTATTTGGCGATCAAAATGATTCGGATGAGGTTTTTAATGCCCATGTTTTTGAATTATTAGACCTTACAGAAAATATTCCAATGGGCTTTTATGAATGTCCAGTTCCATTTAAAAGGCTTTTATCTACTGCTCAATTAGAAAGCTTTGTTAATACGGGTAGGGTTATCTATCATAAAGATACTAGCTTAGATATCCACCAAATTAAATCTAAGATTGATAGTGTTAAAAATCCAGCTTTTGGTTTATATGATGCCTATATGGTACATGCAGTAGCCTCTTTAAAAGCGGGTTCTGCAGGTTTATCTTGTATTCAGGGTAATTTCTTTCCGGAGCTAATTGTATGGTTATGTAATCATTATGATGACGATAAAAAGTTGAATGAAGTAAATGCTGTTCAAGAATTTTTAGTGAACAATATGGATGTAATGCATGATGTTTACCCTATTGTGGCAAAATATGCTTTACAAAAAAGAGGTTTGGAAATCTCTACTTTCACCCGTAGAAAAGTAGGCGATTTTTCTTTAGGAGTTAAAAATAACATCGAAAAACTTCAATCAGATTATAGCATATTGCAACAAGAAATAAGTTTGTAAAAGGGCGTTTTAACACGCTTTCCGCTAAATCTTTTTGTCCTCAAAAAACCAAAAAGGATATCGCTGCAATCGTTAACGCATCTGCTATCTGGATGTAAATCTTGAATCCTATTAAACTCAGGTTTGTAGCTTAATTAAAGAGGTATTTCTTTTTATAGTCTAATGGGGTCATTTCGGTTACTTTTTTAAAATGACGGTAAAAATTAGAAACATTATTAAAACCACATTCAAAACAAACCACCTCTGTGGGTAATTTATCTTCAACTAAAAGCCTGCAAGCATGACTTATCCTAATTTCAATCAAAAAATCATAATAGGTTTTTTTGGTCATCAGTTTAAAATACCTGCAAAAAGAAGTAATGCTTAAGTTGCTAATAGAAGAAATCTCTTCTAAAGTGATCTCTCTTTTGTAATTAGATAAGGTGTAGTTGCAAATTTTATTTAACCTAAGCGTATCAGTTTCATTTGATTGATAAAAAGCATGGGCTGAGGTAATTTCCTTATATTCTTCTGTTTCAGACAATACTTTTAAAATTTGTAGGAGTATAATTAACTTATCAATTTGGCTTGCTTGGGTAGCTTTTGTCATTAACACAATAAGTTCTTCCCTCGCTTTTCCTTCAATAATCATCCCTTTTTTAGCTTTCTCAAATAATTTTGGAACCATAAAAGATTCGGGCAAATGAAAGAAGTCTTTTCCAAAGCAGTCGGGTAAAAACTGAATAACAATAGCTTCCACATCTAATTTTGATTTTGGTTGATAATATACCTCGTTACATCGCCAAGTATGAGGAAGGTTTTCTCCCAACAAAATCACCTCGCCAGAACTAAAGTTGTTAATATTATCACCAATAAATCTTACCCCTTCTCCTCGCACCACAAAGTGTAGCTCCAATTCTGGATGATAATGCCATATTTTTCCAAAATCAGACTGGATTCTATGGCTTATTCCAAAAGAATTTTGCAAGCTGGTAGGAACTTTATGGAATAGAGGTTTCATAATTATTGATAAATAACTGTTGTAATGTAAATTTTGATTTTATCATTTATTGCTTAGACAATTATATTAAATTTTATGATAAAATCATATAAAGAATTGCAAATGTTGGGCAGTATTGTATCATTCATTTTTGTCACTTTTGAAATGAAGTCTTTATATATCCTTACTATTCAGCTTCAATATTAGTATAAACCAAATTATAAATACAAAGCAAGTAAATTATTGAACAGTCTTTAAAGGTGTTTTTATATGATGTTGCTGTACAAATTGATTTTGAAATGAAAATTTATTTATTAGCTAGTGGAGATTTACGTTTGTCTGCCAACCAAAAATGTTGGAATGCGCAGGCGGATATGGAACATTTGTTAACTCAGGCAATTAATAATGCTGGGGCAGAATTGATAAGGGCTCATGACTATGACAAAGTAAAGCAGCATGGTTTTATAGATAGTCAAAAAATGGGGATGAATGTATTCAAAAACATAGACCCTTTTGTGCCAATTATTGTAGCAGAAAGTGTTTGGCAATATTCACACCACGTTTTGGCTGGTTTAACTACCCATAAAGGTCCAATTTTAACTGTTGCAAATTGGAGTGGAGAATGGCCTGGGCTTGTTGGGATGTTAAATTTAAATGGCTCTTTAACCAAGGCAGGTGTTAAATATAGCACTTTGTGGAGTGAAGATTTTAAAGATGAATTTTTTATAAATAGCTTAATTCAGTGGATTCAGAAAGGCATTATCCATCATAATGAAAGTCATGTAACGGCGTTTAATGCAAAAGCAATACCTGCAGAGGATTTACAAATTGGGGTAGATTTTGCAAAAACATTCCGAAATAATAAAGCCATAATGGGCGTGTTTGATGAAGGTTGTATGGGGATGTTTAACGCCATTGTGCCAGATCATCTTTTACATCCAACAGGTATTTTTAAAGAACGACTATCACAAGCAACCTTGTATGCTAAAATGCAAACCATTAAAGATGATGAAGCAGAAAGAATTATAGAATGGCTGTTAGTTAAAGGGGTAAAGTTTAACTGGGGCAAAGATGAAGCTACAGAACTCACAAGGCAACAAACTTTATTACAATGTAAAATGTACATCGCAGCTGTTCGTTTGGCAGATGAATTTGGCTGTGATACTATCGGTATTCAATATCAACAAGGGTTAAAAGATTTAGTGCCCTCAAGTGATTTAGCAGAAGGATTATTAAATAACCAAGAAAGGCCACCAGTTTTTGATGAAAAAGGGAGGGAGCTCTATTCAAATGAAGCATTGCCTCATTTTAACGAGGTAGATGAATGTGCCGGAATAGATGCCTTGCTTACCTATAAATTATGGAGATCATTAGGTTTGCCTGGAGATAATACGCTGCATGATCTTCGTTATGGAGCATATTTTGAAACCAATAAAGGGAAAGAATTTGTTTGGGTATTTCTAATTAGC
>JBILPO010000068.1:0-7834 GCA_044373805.1 Pelobium sp. | reverse complement strand
CTATTCTTGGTGTAGCGCTTATTGGCTTTGGAATTTTTATTCGTTATTCTCCACTACCCGAAATAGATACCGAGCAAGAAAGTCCAGAATTACTAACTTTAAATGCAGATAAGAAAAACCTATTTCAGTTTCCATATTTGATTTTGGGTGTATTAGCTATTTTTTTCCATGTGGGCACACAAGTTATTGCTATTGATACCATTATTGGTTATGCAAATTCTATGGGCATTCAAATTATGGAAGCCAAGGTTTTTCCGTCTTACACCTTATTTAGTACCATAGTGGGTTACGTATTAGGTATTATTCTCATTCCAAAATATATTTCTCAAGTTAATGTTTTAAGAATTTGTACCTCCCTTGGGGCAGTACTTACTTTACTTATTATTTACGCTTACGGCACTCGTACTATTTTGGGTCACACCGCAGATATTTCTATATGGTTTGTGGTTTTGTTAGGATTAGCTAATTCCTTAGTATGGGCTGGTATATGGCCATTGGCATTAAATAATTTAGGCCGATTTACTAAAGTAGGATCATCTGCACTTATTATGGCTTTGTGTGGAAGTGCGCTTTTCCCTCTTTTATATGGTTATGTGGCAGATATTTATAATGTGAGAAGCGCATATTGGATTTTATTCCCTTGCTATTTATATCTCATGTTTTATGCTTTTTACGGACACAAAATTAACTATTGGTCGTTAAGGCGTGATAAAAAGCCTATAGCTGAATTTCTGCTTTAGTTTTGATAACGATAAGCTTTTAAATTAAAACGAATGATCTTTTTTTATTAGATGAAAAATTTATTTCTCCCATTTACAGATTCCATTAATGCACATTCTGCTATTGAAGATGTAGCAGTGTCGATGGATACGTTTCCGAAAAATTATATTAATCATCAACCTTGGCCAGAATTTACGAGTAAAAGTCAAACTAAATTTGCTATTGCGCATTCTGGGAATGCTCTTTTCTTAAAATATTATGTATCCGATGATGTCATTAAAGTGGCCATGCATCAAACAAATGATCAGGTACATAAAGACAATTGTGTCGAATTCTTTATTGCATTTGCTTCAGAAAAAGAATACTATAACATAGAGCTAAATTGTTTGGGTGTTTGTTTAATGGCTTATGGTAAAGGGAGATCAAACAGAAAAAACTTATCTGAAGAAATAATCAACAAAATTCAGCGAAGCATTATTATTAAAACGGCACCAGCAAATAGTCCTACAAATTTTGAATGGCAAATTACCATTGTTATACCTAAAGAAGTTTTTCAGTTTAATAATTTTGAATCTTTTGTAGGCCAAAATGGATATGGTAATTTTTTTAAATGTGGAGATGATTTGCCTGAACCGCATTTTTTTGCATGGAACATGATTAATGCGCCATCCCCTGATTTTCATTTACCCGAATTTTTTGGAGTATTAGAGTTTGGTTAGTTAGGTAATTAGTTAGTGATCTAAAATAATAATTATAATATCTTAAATGCTGTAGCAAATATGAAAAGGATAAAAATAATCAACGGGCGTATCATCACTCCATATCGTATTATTGAAGGCGGAACTTTACTTATTAAAGGGACTACCATTGAGGCGGTGAGTGAAGGTGATATTTATGCAACAGATGCAGAGATCATTGATGCTGAGGGGAAATATATTTCTCCTGGATTTATTGATATTCATATTCATGGCGGCGGTGGGCATGATTTTATGGACGGCACAGTAAATGCCTTTTTAAAGATTGCCGAAATTCATGCTAAATATGGTACAACATCTATGTTTCCTACAACATTAACTTGTAGCAAAGCTGATTTGTTAAAATCATTGGATGTTTACGCTGAAGCCAATGAAAAAAATACCATGGGCGCCCAGTTTTTGGGGATGCATTTAGAAGGACCCTATTTTGCACTCGCTCAAAGTGGCGCTCAAGATCCTCGCTATATCAGAAATCCAGATATAGAAGAATATAAAGAAGTTTTAGCCTACTCAAAACATATTAAACGTTGGAGTGCTGCTCCTGAATTAGAAGGTGCTATTGAATTTGGGCGATATCTAACATCTAAGGGAGTATTGGCTGCAATAGCACATACAGACGCTATTTATGAAGAAGTTGTGGATGCTTTTGAAGTGGGCTACACTTTAGCCACTCATTTTTACTCGGCAATGTCTGGCGTAACCAGACGTAATACCTACCGTTATGCGGGAGTGATTGAAGCTGCGTACTTAATAGATTCCATGGATATTGAAGTGATTGGAGATGGAATTCACATGCCACCACCTTTATTAAAATTAGCTTACAAAATAAAAGGTGCTGATCATATTGCACTCATTACTGATGCCATGCGGGCAGCAGGGATGCCAGAAGGCGATAGTATCCTCGGCAATATAGATACGGGCACCAAAGTTTTTGTAGAAAACGGAGTGGCCATAATGCCAGATCGTTCTTCATTTGCAGGTAGCGTAGCCACAACTGATAGGTTGGTAAGAACCATGATTAATATGGCTGATGTTCCCCTAATTGAGGCTATTAGAATGATTTCTAAAACACCAGCTACCATTATGGGTGTTGCCGATACGAAAGGATCTTTGGTAGTAGGTAAGGATGCAGATATTGTGATTTTTGACGATAATATTAATATTCAGACCACCATCATTAATGGTAGAGTAGTTTACAATGCATCCGATTTTTGAAAAAAAGGTAAATAAAATAATTTCAAATGATAGAATTAATAAAAGACAATCTAAAGGTTAGGGTTTTCGAAAACAGAACCCTAATGGGGGAGTCTGTTGCTGTGGCGGTAAGCGAAAAAATAAATGAATTGTTAAAAACACAGCCATTTGTCAATGTCATATTTGGCGCTGCTCCTTCACAAAATGAGTTTTTTGCATCTTTGATAAAAAAGGATGTGGAATGGTCTAGAGTGAATGCGTTTCACATGGATGAGTATATCAATTTAGGTGCTGATGCGCCACAGGGTTTTGGTAATTTTTTGAAAGAACGCTTGTTTGAGAAAGTTCCATTCAAAACCGCCAATTACCTTAACGGGAATTTAGAAGATCCTGAGCAGGAATGTTTGCGTTACGCGGCATTATTAGCGCAATACAAAACTGATATAGTATGTCTTGGAATAGGAGAAAACACCCATTTAGCTTTTAATGATCCGCATGTTGCTGATTTTAACGACCCGTTTTTGGTAAAAGTGGTGGATATGGATGAGAAATGCAGAATGCAGCAAGTTAATGACGGATGTTTTAATAGCATTGAAGAAGTACCTACTCATGCGCTAACACTTACTATACCTGCTTTAATGATTGCTCCTTATGCTTTTTGTACGGTGCCAAGTGAAAAAAAGGCTGATGCAATTTATCATACTTTAATGGAAGAGATTAGTGCTAAATTTCCTTCAACTAAATTAAGAGTGCATCCAAACGCCATCTTGTTTTTAGACGAAAAAAGCAGTGTACGTATTTATTAAGCATAATTGTAACCAATTGTTAATTGTCACCCATAAGGTTTTAGCTTCAAGCCGGGCTGTTTTTTTAGTAATTTATAAATCACCAATTTTTATATCATGAAATGTGAATTAACTCAAGATCAAATACAACATTTCCAAGCCAATGGTTTTGTTGTTATCGAAGATTTTCTTACGCCTGAAGAATTAGAAAAATGGCGTATTGCGGTAACTGAAGCGGTTAAAGAAAGAAAAGGACTTAAAATGCCCGGTAAAGATGTGCAAGTTGGCATGGATGACGGTATAAACGAGGATTCAGATTATTTTTCAAAGGTTTTTGATCAATTGCTTAATCTTTGGCAAACCAATGATAAAGTGAAAGAGATTATGTTAGATGAGCGTATCGGCAAAATGGCCGCACAACTTTCTGGCGCTGATGGAATTAGAATTTGGCATGATCAGGCTTTATTCAAACGCCCTTGGGCAAATCCAACGTCATGGCATTTAGATACTCCATTTTGGTCTTTTTCAGACAGAAGAGCATTGTCTATTTGGGTGGCGTTAGATGATGCAACTTTAGAAAACGGCTGTCTTTATTTTATCCCAGCATCTTTTAAAGAAACTACGTTTGTAAACAAAGGCATTGGTAAAAACATGGATGGCATTTTTGAAGCCTATCCGCAATTTGCTCAAGTGGTATCGGTTTCAGCAGCTATGAAAGCCGGAAGCTGTTCTTTTCATAACGGATTAACCATACATGGCGCTGGAGCAAATATGACCAGTGGGCATAGAAGAGCCATGACTTGTGCTTACATGCCAGATGGAAATGTTTTTAATGGCGAACCTAATATTTTGCCTGAAAAATACTTAAAGACCTTAACAGTTGGAGATTTGCTGAATGATGAGGAACAAAACCCATTAATTTATCGTTCATAAAAAAATCGCAATCATGTTTCAAATTAAATTCTTTTGTCCGCGTTGGGGTTCAGAATCTATTCCATGGGATGAGTTTTTAAGCTCCGTAAAAAAAGCCGGCTATGCAGGAATAGAGTGGTTCCCTTTCGGTGAAAAATGTGATTACCAAGAAGTTTTAACCCTTCTTGATCACTATGATTTAGATTTTTGTATTGTAATGGCAGTTTTACAACCCTATAATGGATACCATGATTACCTTGCAGCATTAGAAAATGATTTGATTCAATTAATGGAGATTAGAAATTCAAAAAAAGCTCCATTATTTATAAGCGCACAAACCGGAAGAGAGTTTTTTATTGATGATGAAATACAAGGATGTTTGCAGGTGTGCGATAAAATTCAACAAAAATATAACACCTCAATTTATCAAGAAACGCATCGGAATAAATGGTCTTATGCGGCTCATATAGTAGGTCCTGTTTTGGAAAAGAATGAAAATGTGCAGTTAACTTTTGATGTTTCGCATTGGTTTTGTGTGTCGGAAAGTTATTTGGAAGATCAACAAAAAGCAGTTAATGAAGCTATAAATCATACTCGCCATATTCATGCAAGAGTAGGACATACAGAAGGTCCGCAGGTTTGGGATCCAGCAAATGAGGAATATGCTGAAGCTTTGCAACAGCATCTTCTAATTTGGGATAAATGTGTAGCCTTAGCGAAGCAAAAAAACAGAGATTATTTTTCTTTCACACCAGAATTTGGTCCGCCACCTTATATGGCTAAAGGAAATAGAGAAATTTCATTAGTAAAGGAACAATGGAGATTGAACTTATGGATGAAAGATTTTTTACAGCATCGTTATCAAACTGAGTTAGAATAATAACTTATTGTATTGTTTTAATTTTAAAAGGTTTAGGTGCGTTAACGATTGAAGCGGCATCCTTTTTTTGCTTTTGGGCAAGAAAAGATATAGCGGAAAGCGTGTTAAAACGCCCAAAAAATAATTATTATTAATAGTCAATGATTAATTACCGATTATAAATTATGAAGAGAAGAAATTTCTTGCTACAAGGATCCATACTTTCTGCAGCTGGCGTTTTAACGCTAAGTACTAACTCTTTTTCAAAAGCAATTTTAGATACCCTTGGGGATAATTCCACAGATAATTTATTCAAACTATTTAAAGATCCATCGGCTAATTACCGTCCTTTTGTACGTTGGTGGTGGAATGGTAATAAAATAGAAAAAGCCGAACTGGCCAGAGAGCTTAGATTATTGAAAGATGCGGGCATTGGTGGGGTAGAGATTAACCCAATTTCTTTTCCATCTAATACAGATGATATGGGCATAGCTTCTTTAGAGTGGTTAAGCGATGAATGGATTGAGCAATTAAGGTTTACATTGGCAGAAGCGAAATCATTAGGAATGACTTGTGATCTTTTGGCTGGAACAGGATTCCCTTTTGGCGCCGAATTTTTAGAAGGCGAAGAGCGCTGTCAGGTGGTAGTAATTGGGGTGAAAAAATTTGAAGGCCCAATGAATACCGAAATTTCATTATTTGACTTGTTTAAAGAGGCAGATCCGACTACTTTAAGCCCTTATAGTGGACGAACAATGGAGATTTTGGAAGTGAAATTGGTTCCAGATCCTTTAAATAATATAGAAGAAGCCATTAACCTTACCAATCAAATTAAGAATGATGTTGTCAAACTAACCATTCCGAAAGGTAAATATGCGGTTTATGCCCTAGTTAAAATTGATGGTTTTATGAAAGTGATACAGGGAGCACCGGGTGGCAGAGGCCCTGTTTTAAATCATTTTAATGGAGCCGCGGTTAAAAAATATTTAAATAGAATTACCAATTCTATCCAAGGAAAAATTGGTCCACTTGCGCCATCTATTCGTTCTTTTTTTGTAGATAGTTTAGAAATGGAAGGGGCAAACTGGACAAGTGATATGATGGCCGAATTTAAAAAGAGAAGAGGCTATGATATTTATCCTTATTTGCCATTTATTCTTTTCAAAACAGGTAGAATGGGCAATACGGTAGATCTTAATTATCACGTAAAGATGAACCCTCAAATGCAGGAGATTTTAGTGAGGATTAGGTATGATTTTGAATTTACCAAAGCAGAGTTGTTTGAAGAAAGGTTTACCCAAAATTATGTACAATGGTGTAAAGAAAAGAAAATAAAATCTAGAGCGCAGGCATATGGCCGTGGTCATTTTTTATTAGAAGGAAGTTTTGATGTGGACATACCTGAAGGAGAAACTTGGTTGAAATACGGCGTTGGCGAAGATATTAGTGAGGCTGATTTTACCAAATATCCTTGGCATTTAGGTAGGGGAAACACCATGATTAATAAATATGTTTCTTCGGCTGCGCATCTAAAAGACAAAAAACTTGTCAGTTCAGAAGAATTGACCAATACCGATATGGTTTTTAACGAGTCGCTTGAAATTTTTAAAATTGCTGGCGACCAAAGTACGATATCAGGAGTAACACATCCAATTTTCCATGGCTTTAATTATTCTCCAAAAAATGCTGCTTTTCCGGGTTGGATTACCTACGGAGGGTACTTTAATGAACAGAATAACATGTGGCCTTACTTTAAACATTATACAGATTATAGAGCCAGACAATCTGCTTTATTGCAGCAGGCCAGCATGTTTGCAGATATTGCTTTATTAGCGCCAATTGGCGATATGTGGGGCGATTTTGGTGCACAAATGGAGCCTTTCCCTTCAAGAGTGACGCCGGCTTATCAAAATTTAGTTTGGGAATCTATCCATCAAAATGGGAATGCTTGTGATTACATTTCAGAGCCAGTGATAATAGATTCTGAAATGAAAAACGGATTTTTAAATTACGGCTCAAGAAAATACCATACTATATTTTTGATAGAGGTGAGAAGTATCAATCCCTCATCGGCACAAAAATTATATGATTTTGTGAAAAACGGTGGACGTATTTTTTGCTTGGAAGCTTATCCAGATCAATCTTTGGGATGGAACAATCACCAAAGTAAAGATGAAGAAGTAAGAGAATGGGTTTCTAAAATGAAACAATTTCCTGATCGTTTTATCTTTTTAAACAAACCGGAAAGCAATTTTAAGGAATGGTATAAAGGCGTTCAGGTTAAATATAAGATTACGCCTTATGTAAATATTAAATCACCAGAAACCTTTGTTACTCAAGTTCGCTATCAAACCAAAGATGCCGAAATATTTGTGTTTAATAATTCGAGCAACAAGTATAAATATGATTTAGACGTCACTTTTTTAAATAAAGTAATAGAGAGAAAACAAGCTTGGCTTTGGGATGCCGTTACCGGAAATCGTTCTAAATTAGAACTGAAAAACGGAAATCTAAAAATTGATTTAGGGCCTGCAGATTCAAAAATAATTGTGTTTAATGATGATAGGCGAGGCGAATTATGGAAGTCAATTCCTGAACCTAATGCTTCA
>JBILPO010000056.1:0-8685 GCA_044373805.1 Pelobium sp. | reverse complement strand
GGTAAGGCACTTACATTTCCCCCTGCATAATTTGCGGTAAAAATATATTTATTATCACCTGCAATGCTAATATAACAGGGCCCTGTACCTTTGGTGTCTTGTTCATTAATAAGATTTAGTTTTCCGGTTTTTTGATCAAAGTTAAACGCACTTACGCCTCCTTTTCTATCTGTACCGCTTTCGTTTACCGAATAAACTTTTGTTCCATCATCGCTTATGGCTAAATAAGATGGATTTTTTATCCCCTCTGAAGATGACTCATAAGTTAGTGTTCCTTTTTTGCTGTCAAATTTATACACAAAAAGGCCTTTATCTTGGGTTTTAGTGTAAGTACCAACAATTAAGTGGTAGAAACGAGTTTTCTTTTGTGCAATACTCGAAAATGGGATGATCATAAATAAAAATATCCAAATAATGTTTTTGAAGTTCTTAATCATGGTAGAAGCTTAGAATTTGACGCCAAGATAAAGAAAATTCATAAAAAAAGAGCCTTCATTACTTGAAAGCTCTTTACACAAAAACGGAATGTTTTTTTAAGATTGCGGAATATTGGAAAAGTTATTATAAGCCATTTCTTGATTAAGCAAGGTAGATTGGTAATTTTTAGTATTACCGTTTATAAACATACAAGTCTTATCTTTTATCAATCTAATTACTTCGTCATTAAGTTCAACAGGTACAGCTGGGCAACCAAAACTTCTACCTAACCTACCTGTTGCTTTAATAAAACTTTCGCTGACGTAAGAAGCGCCATGCACCACAATAGCTCTGCTTCTAGCCCTGTCATTAATTCCTTTATCATGGCCGTCTAGTTTCAAAGATAATCCGTGTTTACCTATATAAGTTTCACTGGTTACGTAAAAGCCTAAACTGCTTTGATGGGATTCTTCAATATTGGAAAAAGAATTGGCCAAATTTTCACCACTTCCTTGTCCGTGGGCAACGTAAGTACTTAAAAGCAACTTGTTATTTTTAAGATCGATAATCCACATTCTTTTTTCAGAACTAGGTCTGGTAAAATCAATGACGGTAATAATTTGCTTCTCTTGATTTAATTTGCGGTTGTTACTTAGATTATGAAAACCAATAATAGCTTTTTCAAATACTGGTAAAGCTAAATTTGCTTCTTTTAACAAAGCATCTTCATAAACTTTATTTAAATAGTTAATAAATAAAATTGCTTTAGTATTTGTTTCTGGTGCTTCTTTGTAGTCTATTTTGATTGGGGCGATTACCTCGATTTTTGTAAAAGGTGTAACCTCTTTTTTTCTGTCTGTTTTCCAACTAATGTTGGGTAGTGTTAAGGTAACTGCCGCTATTAATACACCAAAAACTGAATAAACTTTAACTCTTTTTTTTCTTAAACCCATAATTTACTTTTAGTGTTTGTATATATTTTTGAAGAAATTAAGCCTTAAATGGTTCTCTTATTATGACGTTGTTTCTACTCTGAAATTTCAATTGCGTGACTTTAGTTTTTTAAATAATCAAGCTCAAAGTCTTTTTTAGAATAATTTAATGATAAAACCCTATTATAAAGAAACTGGATTGCCATTCTATCCAATATAGGCATTTTTTGAGCATGAAGTGATTTTTCAAAAGCTTTCTCATTTTCAAAAATTCTTTTACCCAATAAATTTTCAGAACTAAAAATTCTATAAGAATGAGACATTAAGCCCAAACCATGGCAAAACTCGTGACGTAAAACCTCGTGTTTTTTTTCATTAATCAAAGAAGGATGGATATAAAGATCTGCTCTTAAGAATTCATGACGTTTGTTTAGCGTAGGGCGCATAAATCCAAAAGGCACCTTTTCATTTTTAAAAGCAACATTACGCTCAAAATTTGATAAATTTTCTTCAAAATGAATTACAAAATTTCCGTTAGATTTAACTAACAGAATGTGGATGTTTCCTAATTCTGGTCTTAATTCATCAATAAGTTGAAGTACTTTTTCATAATCAACTGATGAGTAATTGCCGGTACATTGAACCAAAATAGGCTTTTCCCATCTGCTTAACCAAGCGTTTTTATAAAATGCAGTTTCACCAAAATAATGAACTACTTCTTTGTCATAAAAAGAATTGGCTGGTATTGTACTTCTGTTTGATGAGAATAGAAGCGTATAAATAAGAATGGCAACTAGATTATACGTCACATTAAAACGTTAAAATTTATCTAAAGACGCTTAATCTGTTTTTTTATTGTATAAAGGGATAAATGAGCGCCTCTATTGCGCTCGTTTGCATGGAGTGTTTAGCTCTTTTGTTGGTTTGTAGCGATATTGCACTCGTTGCAACCATCTTGCGCTTGTTTATAACGAGTGCTTAGCCCTTTTGTTGGTTTGCAACCATTTTCGATCTTGGGCCCGTTTGCAACAAGCGCTTCTACGTTGTGTTGTTTTGCAACCATCTTGCGCTCGTTTGTAACGAGTGCTTAATCCTTTTGTTGGTTTGTAACCATATTCGATCTTTGGCCCGTTTGCAACAAGTGCTTCTTCGTTGTGTTGTTTTGCAGCGATCTTGCGCTCGTTTGTAACGAGTGCTTAATCCTTTTGTTGGTTTGCAACCATTTTTTTAGCAAAAAAAAGCTATATTTTTTGTTGTTTAGCGGATGGCACATCCTATTCCTTTCTAAGTTCTGGATGAGCTATCGCTAACATTAGAAAAAGCGGGCAGATTAGTTGATTTATGTTGTAATGTAATCCTTTTTACAGTGTATTTTCTTCGTTTGGATTTTTAGGTAGCCAATAAATGTAGTAAAAGCCTAAAGCAAATAAACCCATAAAAAACGGAATTAATGAAAGATGTTTAAACGTAACCTCACCATAAACTAAATGACTATCAAATTCTAAAAATTCTGTCACCATCCAATAAGAATTGGCTAGAATCCAAAGTGAAATGGCCAAATTATGGCAAAGTTCAGAAACCATTTTACGAGTTCTATAAGCTATAATTACGGATATAGTTAATGTAGGAACAATCATAATAATTCCCAAAGGTTTTATAAATAAACACCAACTGATATCTTTTAAAAGCCAAAAAACGATATGTAGATTCTCCATTTTTCTGTATTTAACAGGAATAGAATAATGAGCCATGTGTGATGATTTTTTAATTTTGAAAGGTAAATATGATGAATTGTCCGGAGAAATTAAATCATCTTTTCTTTTTATGCCGATTTAAATGCTTTGTTAAACTCAATTATAACGAGTGCTAAACTCTTTTGTTGGTTTGAAACCATTTTAAATAGAAAAAGCTGTGTTTTTTTATCGTTTAAGCAAATGGTAAATCTTGTTCATTTCTAAGTTCGAGATGCGCTAATAGCTAACATCACAAACAGCTGGTTTTATTTCATTAGCAGCAAAAGCCTAAGTTATCTAAACCCGATAGCAGCAAAAATCCCTTATTTGATTTTCACAAATAAGGGATTGTAGCGTATAGCGGGACAGGCTTAACCTATGAAAAACAGGTTTTGCTTTCCAAAAAAAAATTAACTTAATAGGTTTTTCCAGCTTACCAAATCCCCAATAATTTTTTGCAAATCTTGGATGGCTACTCTTTCTTGTGTCATGCTATCGCGATGACGAATGGTTACTGAATTGTCTGTTAAAGTATCGTAATCTACGGTAATACAAAATGGGGTTCCAATAGCATCCTGACGTCGGTAACGCTTGCCAATAGAATCTTTTTCATCATAAGCCATGTTAAAATCAAATTTTAATTGGTCCATAATTTCTCTGGCCTTCTCTGGCAATCCATCTTTCTTAGTTAAAGGTAAAATGGCTGCTTTATAAGGTGCTAAAGCCGGATGAAGCTTTAAAACCGAACGAGAATCCTGCTTATCTTCTGTGCTTAAATCTTGTTCTTCAAAAGAGTTAATTAAAGTCACCAAGAAAAAACGATCTAAACCAATAGAAGTTTCTATCACGTAAGGAATGTAATTTCCGTAAGGTTTACCGGTTTTCTCATCTACTTCTGGATCAAAATATTGCATTTTTTTACCAGAAAATTCTTGATGCTGACTTAAATCAAAATCGGTACGAGAGTGAATGCCTTCTACTTCTTTAAAACCAAAAGGGAATTCGTATTCAATATCTACAGCGGCATTAGCGTAGTGAGCTAATTTTGCATGATCATGAAATTTATATTTCTCTGGATTGGTGCCCAATGCCAAATGCCACTTTAAACGGGTTTCTTTCCATTTGTTGTACCATTCCATCTCAGTGCCAGGGCGAACAAAAAATTGCATTTCCATTTGTTCAAACTCACGCATACGCATGATAAACTGGCGGGCAATTACTTCGTTTCTAAATGCTTTGCCTATTTGTGCAATCCCGAAAGGGATTTTCATTCTGCCAGATTTTTGAACATTTAAAAAATTCACAAAAATACCTTGTGCAGTTTCTGGTCTTAGGTAAACTTCTTCTGAACCTTCGGCCATTGCGCCAAACTGGGTAGCAAACATCAGGTTAAACTGTCTTACATCAGTCCAGTTTGCGGTTTTAGAAAAAGGGCAAGTTATTTTATGCTCTTCAATCAGCTCTTTTAAACGAGGAAGGTCTTCTGCTTTTAAAGCGTTATCCATTTCGGTTTGTAAGCTTTCGGCCTTTAGTTTTTCGCCTTCGGCTTCATAGGCAGCAATTTTATCTTCTAATAATTGATCAGCTCTGTATCTTTTTTTAGAGTCTTTATTATCAATCATTGGGTCGTTAAAACCATCTACGTGTCCGCTAGCTTTCCAAACTTTCGGATGCATAAAAATGGCAGAATCTAAGCCCACAATGTTTTCATGCATTTGTACCATGGCTTTCCACCAATAGGTTTTAATGTTGTTTTTTAATTCGGCACCTAATTGGCCATAATCATAAACAGCACTTAAGCCATCATATATTTCGCTGCTTTGGAATACGAAACCGTATTCTTTAGCATGAGAGATTACATTTTTAAAAATTTCTTCGTTTATTTTTGCCATGATGTTGCAAATATAACATTGCGGTTATTTTTTGTTTAATATTATTGGTTTATTTTCAAATAATGGACAAAAAAGACTTTGCTTTGGAAAGCAATTACATAATTCTAAAAATTAGAAAGTATTGGTACTTCCTGTATTAATGTTTATAAGGATGATTTTTAAGCCCACGGTACAATTTTATTTCTTAATAGGTAGTCTAAAGATTAAAGTCGCTTTTTTTTGTTTAATGGCTAAAAGTTTAATGAATTTCATTTCGAGACACCATACGTAAACAGGAGCTTAATTTACTGATTACCTAGTTTCTGGCCTGCCTAAAGCTTTCCCGTTCTGAAATAATTTTTCTTCGGCTTCCACTTGTTTCTTTTCTTCAGCTGAAATATTTTTCCTAGTCAATTTTCTCATATCTGGTTGGCCTGCATCTACCCAGGCAGAATACCAAAAACTACCCACCGCTAAAATGGAACTTCTCATCTGGCGTTCAACCATTCCATTTAATTCTTTGTGATATGCAGCAGAATAATCAAGAGAATATTCTTTAATTACTTTATTGTTGCGCTCATTGTAGGTGTATTTCCTATCTGAAGGGAAAGATTTGTTTAATCTCTTTTCAATGCTTAAAGTAGAATCTAACATGGTAAAAGTATTTTCTACAATATTCCATGCTGCGTCTAAAGGATTGTTGATGTATTTGGCTTTTCCAACAAAATAATCATAATCGCCTGCAAAAAGCTCAGGTAATCGGCTTTCCCAAAATCCATGTATGCCCACTTGGTTGGTCATTTGTCCATTATAATTTTCTGAGGTATGTAAAGGAACATGAGCATCGGAGAGGTAATGTCCTAAGTCTGCCGAGTGTTTAAGAATTAAAATAGAATCTTTATTTTCAAAAGCTTTCACCAATTTATAATAGGTTCTATGAATTTGCCAAGGCACAATTCCATAAGCATTTAAGGTGTCTTCCGATAATTTAGCAACGGCATCATTCCATTTTTTTGGGATGATATCAAAAGGTTTTTCACCATAATGGTCTGCGTCTAAATAGTGACGTGGAGCTTCTAAAGAGTCGGCATAGCGCCTTTTATCAGGGTCTACTGCATGTTCTGTAATGTAATTGATATTGCTTTTGTAAAATCCGATTAAATCTTTTGGAAGTGTAAAAACAGCCAACCTGTTAATTCTTTGGTGGGCAAAAAATCCCCAAGAACTAAATAATAATAAGCAGGGTATAATGAGTAGTAAAATGATTCTTTTAGATTTCATTTCTTAAAAATAAGTGATGCGTTTCATAATCAACCAAAATAGGTTTAATTTTTTTTAAATTTGAATTTGTATTTAAATTTATTCATCCTATATTTGCATCCCCGATAAGGGAATTTTTTCAAAAGAATAAAAAGCTAAACAATGGCAAATCATAAATCGGCATTAAAAAGAATTAGAGCTAACGCTACAAAACGTTTACGTAACAGATATCAGGCTAAAACCACTAGAACTTTTATCAAAAAATTGCGTAACTCAGTTAGCAAGGAAGAGGCAGTTGCTTTATTGCCTAAAGTTACGTCTATGTTAGATCGTTTGGCTAAAAAGAACGTAATTCACAAAAACAAAGCGGCTAACAACAAGTCTAAATTGACTAAATTTGTGAACGCTCTATAAGAGAAATAAAATTTATTGAAAGCAGAATTCTATATAGAATTCTGCTTTTTTTGTTTTAAATCTCATGGTTTTGTGTATTTTGTTTTCATGAATACCTCCTATGAAAACAAAATAACCATAAAAGCTTGGGCAGAAGAAGATCGCCCGAGAGAGAAATTAAGTGCACAAGGCAGAAGAGCCTTAACAGATGCCGAGCTAATTGCCATTTTAATCGGATCTGGTTCAAAATCAGAATCAGCCGTAGATTTAAGTAAAAGAATTCTGCATTTTTGTAAAAGTGACTTAAATGCTTTAGCCAAACTCTCTATTCAAGAACTATCCAAATTTAAAGGTATTGGCGAAGCAAAAGCTATTTCTATCATTGCGGCTTTAGAATTAGGCAGAAGAAGAAAGGAAGAGGAAATCATCAATCTCCAAAAAATAACTTCTTCTAAAGATATTTTCAATTATTTATCGCCTTATTTTTCTGATCTGGTTTATGAAGAGTTTTGGATTATCTTGCTCAACAGAGCTAATAAAATCATTAACAAAGTGCTCATTTCTAAAGGCGGCCAAGCCGGAACCATCGCCGATCCTAAAATTATTTTTAAAGCAGCTTTAGAAAATAATGCCGCTAACATTGTTTTGGCGCATAATCATCCATCAGGAAATCTAAAACCTAGTCATGCAGATATAGAATTAACCAAAAAGTTAAGATCTGCAGGTTTATTGCTCGATATTTTAGTGATAGATCATCTTATTTTTTCAGAAAGGGCTTATTTTAGTTTTGCTGATGAAGGAATGCTTTGATTTAGACTTTAGTTAAGGAAATCTTTACTTAATGTAATAAAATCTACAACTTCTCTGTGGTTAAAATCTCTATGATTTTCTTACTTTTGCCGTTCAGAAACAAAAAGCATGAAGATCTCTTATCGTTGGTTAAAGCAATTTATAGACACAGATAAAACTCCAGAAGAGTTTTCTACCATTCTAACCGCAATCGGTTTAGAAGTAGAAAGCTTAGAAAAGGTACAAGCTATTCCCGGAGGCTTAGAAGGCTTGGTGATTGGTTATGTTGCTGAATGTGTTCAGCATCCAAATGCAGATAGGTTAAGGTTAGCTAAAGTTGATGTTGGAGCTTCCGAATTGATTCAAATTGTATGTGGTGCGCCAAATGTAGCTGCTGGGCAGAAGGTGGTAGTTGCAACAGTGGGTTGTACGGTACATCCAACCCATGGAGAGCCTTTTGCTATCAATAAATCAAAAATAAGAGGGGAAGTTTCTGAAGGGATGATTTGTGCCGATGATGAAATTGGTTTAGGCGAAAATCATGCTGGAATTATGGTTTTACCTGATGATGTTAAAGTGGGTGTGCTGGCAAAAGATTATTTTAAGTTAAATGATGATTTTGTTTTTGAAATTGGTTTAACCCCAAACAGAGCAGATGCAGCTTCGCACATAGGCGTAGCCAGAGATTTAGCGGCTTTTCTTAATTTACCATTGATGAAGCCATCTTTAGAAGGTTTTAAAATTGATCATCAAAATTCTAAATTAAAGGTAGAGGTGCTTGATGAAGATGCTGCTCCAAGATATTCTGGGCTATCTATTTCTGGTATTACCGTAAAAGATTCGCCTCAATGGCTTAAAGAAAAATTAGCGGTTATTGGTTTAAGATCTATCAATAATATTGTTGATGTAACCAATTATGTATTGCATGATTTAGGTCAGCCGCTTCACGCTTTTGATGCCGATGAAATTGTTGGTGATAAAGTGATAGTGAAGAAATGTGCCGAAGGAACAGTTTTTAAAACCTTAGATGGCTTAGATAGAGTGTTGTCTGCTGATGATTTAATGATCTGTAATGCCAATGAAGCTATGTGTATTGCGGGTGTTTTTGGAGGAATTACATCCGGAGTTAAAGAAAGTACCAAGAATATATTTTTAGAAAGCGCTTATTTCAATTCGGTTTCTGTAAGAAAAACGGCTAAAAGGTTTGCTTTAAAAACCGACGCTTCTTTTAGATTTGAGCGAGGAACCGATCCTGAGATGACCGTTTTTGCTTTAAAAAGAGCAGCTTTA
>JBILPO010000055.1:0-8743 GCA_044373805.1 Pelobium sp. | reverse complement strand
CCTGTATTGCAGGTGGCGTAATGGCTGTTTATATTGCTTTAGGTGTTCCAGCCGAATATTTAATTGCAGCTTCATTAATGGCTGCACCAGGCGCTTTAGTTATTTCTAAAATTGTTTGGCCAGAAACCCAAGTTTCTGAAACACAAGGAGTGGTATCTTTAGAAATAAAAAAAACCAATGCAAATTTGGTTGATGCAATTTCACATGGTGCATCTGATGGTTTAAAAGTAGGTTTAAATGTAATTGCGATGCTTATTGGCTTCATCGCTATTATTGCTTTGCTAGATTATGTGTTAGCTTTTATTGGAAGTTCTTTAGGTAGTTTAGGTTTATCTCTAGCATTTATTGGAATTGATATCAATACTTTAAGCTTAAATCAAATATTGGGTTCTTTATTTTCATTATTTGCAATAGCTATGGGTGTTCCATTAAAAGACGCTCAAATTGCAGGTTCTTTAATGGGAACAAAAATGGTGATTAATGAGTTTGTTGCTTATTTAGATTTAGCTAAAATTAAAGAAGTATTAGACCCAAAAACATTATTGATTACCAGTTTTGCTTTATGTGGATTTGCAAATTTCTCTTCTATAGCCATTCAAGTTGGTGGAATTGGAGAATTAGCTCCAGAACGCAGAACAGATCTTGCTAAATTAGGGGTTAGAGCCTTAATCTGTGGAACTTTAGCTTCTTACATGTCTGCAACAATAGCGGGTATTTTAATGTAGTTCTAATTTTCTATGAGTAAACATTATAGAAAACAAAGTAATTGTTTAAACTGCGGCGCAACTATAAAAGGTAAATTTTGCGGTAATTGTGGACAAGAGAATTTAGACCTCCATGAGCCTTTTTGGCATTTTTTAAGTCATAGTATAGGGCATTATTTTCATTTTGATTCTAAATTTTTTAATACAATTATTCCTTTATTTACTAAACCAGGGCAACTTACATTAGATTATATTAATGGCAAAAGAACTCAATATCTACAGCCAGTAAGTTTGTTCATTTTTATCGCTATTGTTTATTTCCTGTTCAGACCCATTTTAAATCCTCAAAAAGAAATTTCAAACAAAAATAATGTACCTGAACAAATTAGTATTCCTTCAGAATATGAAAATAATTTGAATTTTATACCTGACCAACTTCAGCCAGTTGTTAAAAATGTGATTAGGAAAGAACAGGTAAGTTTATTTAAGGCTTTTAAAAAAGAAAGACAGCAAATAATCATAGATAGTTTTAAAAATATTGCTGGCAAACAAAAAAATCCAGCTTCATTAAATAATTTCATCACTGAACTGGAAAAAACTAAAAACGAGCCTTATAAAAAAGAGATCGAATCGTCTGTTGAAAGCTCTAGTAAAGATATTATAGAAAAATATGGCTCTAAGGTATTTTTTATCCTTACTCCTATTTTTGCTTTCTTTTTGATGAAAAGTTTTAGAAAAAACAAACGGTATTTTATTGAACATGTAATTTATACTCTTCATTTTCATTCTTTCGCATTTCTAGTACTTCTTGTTTACAATATCTTACATTTTATAATTCCAAATTTTATTATCTTCTACATAGCCATTTTAGTTTTTGGAGTTTTTGTTTGGTATATCTATAAAAGCCTAAAATTAGTTTATAAAAGATCTGGCAAAGTCACGTTATTTAAAATGATTACTCTTGGTATCTTATATTCTATTGCTTACGGACTTTCTACCTCTATAGTGTTAACTATTATTGATACTGTAGCTCATTAATTTTAAGATTATCTTAAAATTAAAATGTACGCTTTAATAATAAAATGATGTTATTCTTACGTTTATGATATTTATAAATTTTCAGTACTTTTATCGATAGTTTGAAAAAGTTAACTGCCATATTATTTTTAATTATTTATTTAATTTCAACAACTGAAGTATCGCAGTTATCGAAATTAAATGTTTTTTTTGAACATTTTTCTGAGCATAAAGCTCAAGATGGAGGCATTTCTTTAATTGCATTTATTGATATGCATTACCTAAATGGTAGCCCAAGAGATAAAGATTATGATAGAGACATGGAACTGCCTTTCAAAACTAGCTCAGATAACATCTCTATCATCAATAATTTTGTGCCACTTAATCCCACGTTTTCAATTAAGAATCCCATAGAAATTCTAAAAAAGAAAAATTACACTCGTTTGAATCAGAGTTCTATCTCTATGTATCTTTCTAATATTTGGCAGCCGCCAAAAACTGTTTAATTTATTTACCATTATTTATAACCGCATTTTTTTTATAAATAAAGGCTTATCACTATCAAAGCAATCAATTTTAAATTTTATTTAAATACCATATTATGCTTAATGCAATAATTGATTTTGCTATAAAAAACAAACTCATTGTTGGGCTATTTATCATTGGCCTTATTGGTTACGGCAGTTACCAATTAACAAAACTGCCTATAGATGCAGTACCTGATATTACAAATAATCAGGTACAAGTAATTACCATTGCCCCATCATTTGGCGCTACAGACATTGAACGTCTGGTTACCTTCCCTATTGAACAAGTCAATAATAATATTGCCGGTTTAAAAGAAATCAGAAGTTTTTCTCGGTTTGGTTTATCCTTGGTTACTATAGTTTTTGATGATGATACAGATATATACTGGGCAAGGCAGCAAGTTTCAGAAAGATTGCAGCTGGTTCAATCACAAATCCCGCAAGGTATTGGCCGACCAGAATTAGGCCCAATAAGTACTGGATTAGGAGAAATATATCAATACGTTGTGAGGCCTAAGGAGGGTTATGAAGATAAATTTAACGAAACAGATTTAAGAACTATTCAAGATTGGATCGTTCGTCGTCAATTATTGGGTGTAAAAGGTGTGGCAGAAGTCAGTAGTTTTGGTGGAAAGCTAAAGCAATACAGTATTGAGGTTGACCCAAACAAATTACTCTCTCTTCAAATTAACATTACTGATGTATTTAAGGCACTAGAAAACAATAATCAGAACACTGGTGGTTCTTATATAGAAAAAGGTCCTACGGTTTTATTTATCAGAACAGAAGGATTAATAGGAAACATAGAAGACATCAATAATATCCTCATTAAAAACACCAATAATGGCGCTCCAATATTTATAAAAGATGTAGCTGAGATAAAAATTGGTCATGCTACCAGATATGGAGCGATGACTTATAATGATAAAGGTGAAGTTGCAGGTGCTATTGTAATGATGTTAAAAGGAGCAAATAGTAGCGATGTAATAAAAAATGTGAAAGAACGAATTGCTCAAATTCAAAAATCATTACCAGAAGGTGTAGTAATAGAACCATTTTTAGATCGCACCAAAATGGTAAATAATGCGATTGGGACAGTTGAAAAAAACCTGCTTGAAGGAGCATTAATCGTCATCTTTGTACTGGTATTATTTTTAGGAAATTTTAGAGCAGGCCTTTTGGTGGCTTCTGTAATTCCATTGGCGATGTTATTTGCTATTATCATGATGAATTTATTTGGGGTAAGTGGCAACCTGATGAGTTTAGGAGCTTTAGATTTTGGACTAATTGTAGACGGTGCTGTTATTATTGTGGAGGCTGTCATGCATCAGCTTTCACACGGTCACAAATTTAGTGGTCTAAAAAAGCTAACCCAAAACCAAATGGACGGGGAAGTTAAAATATCTGCCAGTAAAATGATGAATAGCGCTGTTTTTGGACAGATAATTATTCTGGTAGTTTATTTACCAATATTTACATTAGAGGGTATTGAAGGGAAAATGTTTAAGCCAATGGCACAAACTGTTGCATTTGCATTATTAGGTGCATTTATACTTTCACTCACTTATATCCCAATGATGAGCTCGATTTTTTTAAGTAAAACAATCAAAACCAAGCAAAACATTTCGGATAAACTCATGACCAAGGTTGAAATTGTTTACCAAAAAGCGCTCAATAGAGTAATAGGGTTTCCAAAACTAGTGATGTCTTTAGCTTTTGGACTATTCATTTTCTCTGTTATACTTTTATCAACTTTAGGTGGCGAATTTATTCCGGCTTTAGAAGAAGGAGATTTTGCTGTTGATACAAGAGTTTTAACGGGAAGTAATTTAAACACCACTATAAAAAACACACAACAGGCAGCTCATGTCTTAAAAACTCAGTTTCCGGAAGTAGAAAAAATAGTGACTAAAATTGGTAGTGGTGAAGTACCAACAGACCCCATGCCTATGGAAGCAAGCGATATGATGGTGATTTTAAAGCCAAAAGCAGAGTGGACATCCGCTAAAACATTTGACGAATTAAGTGAAAAAATGAGTGAAGCTTTAATAGCAGTACCAGGTATCACAGCTGGCTTTCAGTTTCCTGTTCAAATGCGTTTTAACGAATTAATGACTGGTGCAAGACAAGATGTAGTTTGTAAAATTTTTGGAGAAGATTTAGATACACTTGCTGCTTACGCAGAAAAATTAGGTAGCATTATCAACTCGGTAGATGGAGCTAAAAACCTGTACGTTGAAGCAATAGCAGGCATGCCGCAAATTGTAATTAATTACAATAGAAATGTAATTGCTCAATACAATTTAAACATTGCTGATATTAATAAAATTATAAATACTGCATTTGCAGGCTCAAGCACAGGTTTATTATTTGAAGGGGAAAAACGTTTTGATATTGTGGTAAGGTTAAAAAGTAATCAAAGAGCAGATCTTAAAGATGTACAAAATCTTTTGATACCTACTTCAACAGGGGCTCAAATACCACTCTATCAGTTAGCTGATGTTCAAATTAAAGATAGTCCCAACCAGATACAAAGAGAAGATGCTAAAAGAAGAATCGTTGTAGGTTTTAATGTACGAGGAAGAGATGTACAGAGCATTGTAAATGAATTACAAGAAAAAATTAACAAAGAGGTGAAATTTCCAGCGGGTTATTATGTGACCTATGGTGGTGCGTTTGAAAACTTAAATGCAGCCAAACAACGCCTAATGATTGCCGTACCTGTTTCTTTATTACTCATACTCATCCTGTTATATTTTGCTTTCAATTCTATAAAACAAGGTTTACTTATTTATTCTGCAATTCCATTATCCGCTATTGGCGGGATTATTTTTTTAGCATTAAGAGGCATGCCGTTTAGTATTAGTGCAGGTATTGGCTTTATTGCTCTGTTTGGGGTAGCAGTGTTAAATGGAATTGTTTTAATTGCCGAATTTAACAGGCTAAAATCTGAAGGATTAACCGATGTGAGAAGAATAGTTTTAATGGGAACAAAAATAAGACTAAGACCCGTTTTAATGACCGCCTTTGTGGCCTCTTTAGGTTTTTTACCAATGGCTTTAAGTAATGGCGCTGGAGCAGAAGTTCAAAGACCATTAGCTACAGTAGTAATAGGTGGTTTATTGGTGGCCACGTTTTTAACTTTATTTGTATTACCTGTTCTTTATATAACTTTTGAGAAGGGATTTAGCAAAAAGAAAAAAACAATAATTGCCTCATCCATTATTCTATTTTGTTTGAGTTTTGGCTCAAGTTCTTTTGCGCAAACCCCAATTAAATTAGATGCCGCAATTGAAATGGCACTTAAAAACAATTTACAATTGAAGAATGAGCAATTAAAAGCTCAATATCAACAATTACTCATTAAAAGTGCTGCAACTATTCCTCAAGCAAATTTATATGGCGAAGCAGGGCAAATCAATAGCAATTACAACGACACCAGATTTGGCATTGCGCAATCATTTAGTTTCCCAACTGTATATGCAAGACAAAAAAACCTACTACAAGAAGAATGGAAAAGTAGTGTTTTAAGTACCTCAGTAAAAGAATATTTACTGAAAAAGCAAGTTACAGAGCAATTTTATGATATCATATACATCCATCAAAAGAAAAAATTACTTCAGTTTGCAGATAGTTTATATGCCTCTTTTTACAAAAAAGCAGAGCTTCGTTTTATAAAAGGAGAAAGTAATATTCTTGAAAAAACGAGTGCAGAGATACAACTAGGACAAATAAAAATACAAATGAATAATTTATCAGAAGATTTAGCCATCATGATGTTACAATTTCAATTGCTTCTAAATACTGATATTCCTTTAATGCCAGATGCAGAGGGTGCTTATGAAATGGTTACAGTTCCTCAGTCAGATTCTACTACCTTAAAACAGCACAGTTTAGTAAAAATAATGGAACAACAAAAATTAGTAGCTCTTTCTTTTGTGAAACTAGAAAAAAGTAAGCTATTGCCAGATTTATCTTTAGGCTATAACAATACCAGTATTCAAGGAACTGGAGCTGATAATAAAATTTATACCAATTCAGCTCGCTTTAGTTCATTGCAATTTGGTATTGGAATTCCAATTTTTATGCAGGCACAAAAGGCAAAGATAAACAGTGCTAAATTTAATCTGCAAATTGCAGAAAACAATTATAATACCGTTCTTCAATCAGTACAATCAGAATATCAAGTTACTTTAAATCAGTATCATAAATATTTAAAAACTGTTAATTATTTTAAAGAAACAGGATTGAAAAATGCTGATTTAATAACTAAAACAGCCAACCTACAACTGGCAAATGGAGAAATTAATTACTTAGATTGGGTTCAATTAATTAATCAATCTACCAATGTAAGAAGTGATTATGTTGACGCTACAAAAAGCCTCAATCAATCTATTATTCAACTTAACTATTTAAAACCAAATAATTGAACATTATGAAATTGATCATATATTTAATATTTATCCCTATCCTATTTATAGGATGCAGCCAAACTCAACCCACTAAAGAAGTAGAAAATAACCTAACGAACAATTTAGTTTCGCTTTCAGCTGTTCAAATTAAAAATGCGGACATTTCTGTTTCAAAAATGGAACTCAGAGCCATTTCTTCTATTTTAAAGGTAAATGGAAAAATTGATGTTCCACCGCAAAATGTAGTTTCTATAAGTATCCCATTAGGAGGTTATTTAAAATCAACTAAACTTTTACCCGGGATGCATTTAAATAAGGGCGAAGTAATAGCGGTAATTGAAGACCAACAATACATTCAATTACAACAAGATTATTTAACCGCTAAAGTGAAAATCATTTTTTTAGAAAAGGAATATCAAAGACAAAAAGAATTAAATGAGAGTCAGGCGAGTAGCAATAAAATGTATCAGCAGGTAGAAGCAGATTACAGAAGTCAGAAAGTTTTAATTACTGCACTTACTCAAAAACTAGCATTAGTAGGTATTAACCCTAAAAGTATTAGTGAAAACAATATTACCAGGAGCATAAATGTTTATTCGCCAATAGACGGATATGTTTCTATGGTAAATGTTAACATTGGAAAATATGTATCTCCAACAGATGTACTTTTTGAGTTAATTAATCCTAAAGACATTCATTTAGCGCTAACTATCTTTGAAAAAGATATAGAAAAACTTTTTATTGGGCAGCAATTGGAAGCTTACACTAATTATCAACCAGAAAATAAACAAACATGTGAAATTATTTTAATTGGTAGAGATTTATCTAACAATGGAACTACTGAAGTGCATTGTCATTTTGAAAATTTTGATAAAAAGCTAATTCCTGGGACTTATATGAACGCCGAAATAAAGGTAAAGAATAAGCAAGCTATGACCCTACCAAATGATGCAATTGTACGTTTTGAGGGGAAACAATTTGTTTTTGTGCAACAAAAAAATAGAAATGAGTTTGAAATGGTTGAGGTTAAACTTGGAGATAGTGAAAATGGCTTTACAGAAATTGTTAATCAGAAAAACAATTTAGAATCTGAAAGTTTTGTAACCAAAGGAGCTTATTCTATATTAATGTTGATGAAAAATATTGCAGAGGAGTAGTTAAAAAAACAAAAAGCTACCATTCTTGCCAAATGGTAGCTTTTATAAACTTAGCTTTTAAAGCTTATTATCTTTTATCCAACGGTACAAAACTTCTGTTGGTTTCCCCTACATAAATTTGACGAGGTCTGCCAATTGGTTCCTTATTTTCACGCATTTCTTTCCATTGTGCTATCCAACCTGGTAAACGACCTAAAGCAAATAATACAGTAAACATTTCTGTTGGGAAACCTAAAGCTCTATAAATGATTCCAGAATAGAAATCTACGTTTGGATATAATTTTCTTTCTACAAAATAAGGATCGCTTAAAGCAACTTCCTCTAATTTTTTTGCAATTTCTAAAACAGGATCATTGATGCCTAGTTTCTCTAAAATATCATCACAAGCCTTTTTGATGATTTTAGCTCTTGGATCAAAGTTTTTATATACACGATGACCAAATCCCATTAATCGAAATGAATCGTTTTTATCTTTTGCCTTATTTACCCATTTATCAACATCTCCACCATCATTCTTAATTTTCTCTAACATTTCAATAACCGCTTGATTAGCGCCACCATGCAGAGGTCCCCATAATGCAGAAATACCTGCAGAAATTGATGCGTATAAATTACAATCAGATGAACCTACAATTCTAACTGTAGAAGTAGAACAGTTTTGTTCGTGGTCTGCATGCAAAATTAATAGCTGATTCATTGCGTTAACCACTACAGGGTCTATCACAACGTCTTCCGTACGCTGACCAAAGGTCATGTATAGGAAATTAGTCACATAATCAAACTTATTTCTAGGATAAATAACCGGGTGTCCTAAAGATTTTTTATAAATCCAAGAAACTATAGTGGCCATTTTACCCAATAATTTGATAATGGTTAAATCAGATTCTTCTTTTGTTTGATTTGGATTTAAAGACTCTGGATAAAAC
>JBILPO010000054.1:0-8749 GCA_044373805.1 Pelobium sp. | reverse complement strand
TTATACCAACGCAATTAATGTAATGAAAGGTGCCGAAGCAATTTCAGAATATACTTCCTTACCACGCCAAGAAGCTTTTAACATCGAATATTGGTTGTTAGAAGAAGCTAAATTGCAAAGAATGCCTAAGCCTAAAGCTTTATCCGGTCAAATTGCTTTAATAACAGGTAGTGCAGGTGGTATTGGAAAGGCAATCGCTAAAAAGTTTGTAGATGAAGGTGCGGTGGTAGTGCTTAATGACATGAATGCCGAGCGTTTAGAAGCCACCGGAGAAGAATTCAAAAACATTTACGGTAAAGATTCCTATACCACTACCATATTAGATGTAACCAATAACGATCAAATAAAACAAGCTTTTGATGATGCTGCTTTAGCTTTTGGCGGAGTAGATATCATCATTAATAATGCGGGTTTATCTATTTCTAAAACTATTGAAGATCATACAGATAAAGATTGGGATTTGTTATACGATGTTTTGGTAAAAGGTCAATTTAAAGTAACACAAGCCGCTGTTGGTGTCATGCGTAAGCAAGGTACAGGTGGCGATGTGATCAATATCGTAAGTAAAAACGCCTTGGTTTCTGGTCCTAATAATGCAGGATATGGAAGTGCAAAAGCAGCTCAGTTACATTTAAGCAGATTAAACGCTGCAGAATTAGGCGCTGATAACATTCGTGTAAACGTAGTTAATCCAGATGCAGTAATCTCAGATAGTAATATTTGGGCAGGTGGATGGGCCGAAGGCAGAGCAAAAGCTTACGGAATTACCGTTGCAGAATTACCAGCTTATTACGCAAAAAGAACCTTATTAAACAAAATTATATTACCAGTTGATATTGCAAATGCTTGTTTTGCCTTCACCGGTGGATTATTAAATAAATCAACAGGAAATGTACTGAATGTTGATGGTGGCGTTGCAATGGCTTTCGTAAGATAATAACAGAATAAATACAAAATCGGGGAATCATGTTCATAGAAAAACATCAAATAGAACAGCACAATGGAGAATTGTCTGAGAAACAACAAAATAAATTCAATTTTTTTAAAACAGAACATCCATCAGCAGAAAGCTTATTGCAAAAATTAGTTGATTTTCAAATTGCAATACCTAGCTGGGCTTTAGGTACAGGAGGGACACGTTTTGGTCGTTTTTCTGGCGGTGGCGAACCTCGTAACCTAGAAGATAAAATGATGGATATTGGTTTATTACACCAATTAAATCGTTCCAGCGGGGCTATTTCATTACATATTCCTTGGGATATCCCAGAAGATGTAGCGAAAATTAAAAATCTTGCAGCTTCTTTAGATCTAAAATTTGATGCTGTAAATTCAAATACTTTTCAAGATCAGCCTAATCAAGCATACAGCTACAAGTTTGGTTCATTACAACATGTAGATAAAAAAGTAAGAGACCAGGCCATTGCACACAACATAGAAGTTATAAAACAAGGGGAAGCTTTAGGCTCAAAATCTTTAACAGTTTGGTTAGCTGATGGATCTTCTTTTCCGGGACAATTAAATTTCCGCGAAGCCTTCCAAAATACTTTGGCCAGCTTAAAAGAAATTTATGCGGCATTACCTGCCGACTGGAAAATGTTTGTAGAATACAAAGCTTACGAGCCTAATTTTTATTCCACTACGGTGGCAGATTGGGGTCAATCTTTATTATACGCCAGTAAATTAGGAGATAAAGCTTTTACTTTGGTTGATTTGGGTCACCATTTACCAAATGCCAACATAGAGCAAATTGTTTCTTTGCTATTAATGGAAGGCAAATTAGGTGGATTCCATTTTAATGATTCTAAATACGGGGATGACGATTTAACCACCGGCGCCTTAAAGCCATACCAACTGTTCCTTATTTTTAATGAACTGGTAGAAGGAATGGATGCCAGAGGAATGAATCATGCTGCAGATTTAGGTTGGATGATTGATGCTTCACATAATGTGAAAGATCCCTTAGAAGATTTATTACAATCTGTAGAAGCTATCATGATGGCTTATGCACAAGCTTTAATGGTAGATAGAAAAGCCTTAAAAGCAGCTCAAAAAGTAAATGATGTGGCGCTTTGTCAAGAAATTTTACAGGAAGCTCACCGTACAGATGTGCGTTCTTTAGTTGCTCAAGCTCGTTTAATGGCTGGTGGCGCAATTGATCCAATTGGTTTGTTTAGATCTGTAAAAGTGAGAGAAAAACTAATCGAAGAAAGAGGACTAAAATCGGTAGCAACCGGATTATAAAAATTACTATTTTAGATTTACGATTTTAGATCTCCTTACAAAAAGGAGGGTCTAAAATCGTGATTCATAAATCTAAAATAAGACTAAATCTAAAAGCCAATAAAATTTAATGTCTAAGCCCGTAATCGCCATATTTGACGTAGGAAAAACCAATAAAAAACTTTTCCTCTTTGATGAAGAATATAAGATTGTTTTTGAACGTTCGGCAAGGTTTACAGAAACAAAAGATGAAGACGGCGATTCTTGTGAAAATTTAGAAAGTTTAAGGTTATCTGTTTTTGATTCCTTGCGTGAAGTTTTACGAGAGAAAGAGTTTAATATTAAAGCCATTAACTTTTCTACTTACGGCGCAAGTTTAGTTTATGTAGATCAAAACGGACAGGCTTTAGCTCCTTTATACAATTATCTTAAAGAATATCCCGAAGCTCTAAAAAAGCAGTTTTATGACACCTATGGCGGCGAAGAAGATTTTTCTGTTAAAACATCGTCTCCTGTTTTAAGAAGTTTAAATTCAGGAATGCAATTGTATCGTATGAAATACGAGAAACCTGAATTATTCAAAAAAATGAAATATGCTTTGCATCTTCCTCAATACATGAGCTCTATCATTACCGGAAAGATGTATAGTGACATGACCAGCATCGGCTGTCATACCAATTTATGGGATTTTCAAAATAATGCCTATCATGAATGGGTTACCCAAGAAGGTGTTGATGCTAAATTAGCCCCGCTTTTCCCTGGTGATGAAGTGATCACTTCTAGCTTTCCAAGCGATAATTATTTAACAGGCGTAGGCTTACATGATAGTTCTGCAGCGTTAATTCCTTATTTAGAAAGTTTTAGAGAACCTTTTGTGTTGATATCTACAGGCACATGGTGTATCAGTTTAAATCCTTTTAACCATAATCCACTCACAAAATTTGAGTTAACTCAAGATTGTTTAAGCTATATGACTTTTACCGGTAAGCCCATTAAAGCTTCCCGTTTATTTGCTGGCTTTGAGCATGAGCAGCAGGTAAAAAGGATAGCGGCACATTACAATCAAGCTGTAGGGAAATATAAAACGGTTAAATTTGATATGGCTATCATTAAGAAATTTCTTCCTGATAAGCCTTTACATCTTTATTTCAATTCTTTAGGCTTTGATTATTTTGACTTTGCCAGAGAAGATTTAAATCGTTTTAAAAATGACATAGAAGCTTACCATTATTTTATTTATACACTTATATTCAAGCAGTTTCTATCTACAAGCTTAGCTTTAGATAAAACCAATGTAAAAAGAATTTTTGTTGACGGTGGTTTCTCTAAAAATTCAATTTATATGAATCTTTTAGCAATGGCATTCCCTAATATAGAAGTTTATGCCGCATCTATGGCGCAAGCAACCGCAATGGGCGCAGCTGTAGCCATTCATCAACATTGGAATACACAGCAACTTCCTACTGATATGATTACCTTAAAATTATTTGTAGCACCAAAAAATAAATGAGAGTAGCCTTATTTGTGCCTTGTTATGTAGATCAGTTTTACCCACAGGCCGCCATAGCAAGTTTAGAATTATTAGAGAAATACGGATGCGAAGTGAGCTATCCAAAGAATCAAACCTGCTGTGGTCAGCCTATGGCCAACTCAGGTTTTGAGCATTTATCAGGTGGTTGCAACCATAATTTTGTTAAGAATTTTGTTGGATATGATTATATCGTAGCGCCTTCTGGCAGCTGCGTACTACATATTAATGAACATTTGCATGTTGAAGAATTTCCTGCAGAAGCAAAATACATTAGGGAGCACACTTACGAATTGATTTCTTTTTTAACCGATATTTTAAAAGTTAAAAACATAACCGCTAGTTTCCCCTTTAAGGTAGGGATGCACCAAAGCTGTCACGGGCAAAGAGGTTTAAAGCTTGCGCAGATGAGCGAACTAAATGCACCCGCTTTTTCTAAACCCATGGATTTACTAAATATGGTGAAAGACATTGAAATGGTAGAGTTAGAGAGAAAAGACGAATGCTGTGGTTTTGGCGGCACATTTTGTGTAGCCGAAGAGGCCGTTTCAGTAAAAATGGGAAAAGACCGAGTAGCAGATCATATCAAACAAGGCGTAGATTATATTACCGGCGTAGATCTTTCCTGCTTAATGCACCTAGAAGGCATCTTGAAACGCCAAAACAGCAAAGTTAAAGTAATCCATATTGCCGAGATCTTAAATGGAAGTATCAAATGAAAGTAGCAGACCACGCAGAAAGAGCAGATATTTTTAATCAGGATGAGAAACGGGTAGATTGGCATGATGAAACCCTTTGGTGGATCAGACAGAAACGTGATAAAATTGCGCATCAAATTCCGCAATGGGAAGAATTACGTGAAGCCGCCTCATCCATAAAAGCACATACCTTATCAAATCTGCATCATTACCTCATAGAATTTGAGAAACATGCAGAGCAAAACGGCATAAAAATACATTGGGCAGCAGATGCCAAAGAACATAACCAAATTGTTCATCAGCTGTTACAAAAAAACAACATCAATCAACTGGTAAAAAGTAAGTCAATGCTGACCGAAGAATGCCATTTGAACGAATATTTACAAGAACAAGGAATAGATGTAATAGATTCAGACCTAGGCGAACGCATTGTTCAGTTAGCTAAAGAACCACCCAGTCATATCGTACTGCCTTGTATCCATAAAACAAAAGAAGAAATAGGAGAGCTGTTTCATGAACATTTGGGTACACCCAAAGGAAATTCAGATCCACAGTTATTAACAGAAGCTGCCCGCATACATTTAAGAGACACCTTTTTAACCCGTAGAGCAGCACTAACAGGCGTCAACTTTGCAATTGCAGAAACAGGAGAAATCGTGATCTGTACCAACGAAGGTAATGCAGATATGGGCGCCCATTTGGCCGATATTCATATTGCCAGCATGGGAATAGAAAAGATCATCCCAAAAAGAGAGCATTTGGCTGTATTTTTAAGATTACTTGCCAGAAGCGCAACAGGGCAGCCTATCACCACCTACTCCAGCCATTTTAGTAAACCAAGAGCCGGAACAGAAATTCACATCATATTGGTGGATAACGGCAGAACCCGACAATTGGGAAGAGAGGATTTTAGGAGCTCTTTAAAATGCATTCGCTGTGGCGCTTGTATGAACACCTGCCCAGTGTATAGAAGAAGCGGAGGACATAGCTATCATAACGCCGTTGCAGGTCCAATTGGTTCTATTTTAGCGCCCAATTTGGATATGAAAGACTTTGCAGATTTGCCATTTGCATCTACATTATGCGGCTCCTGCACCAATGTTTGTCCGGTAAAAATAGACATCCATGAGCAGTTGTATAAATGGCGTCAGGTATTGGTAAAAGAAGGACATGTAGATCCTAAAAAAGCAATGGCTATGCAGGTAATGGCCAAAACATTGGCTTCACCAACCTTATATCACTTAGCAGGAAAAGCAGCAAGAATGACTTTGAAATACGCCCCATTTGTGGTGAACAATAAGTTTAATGCCTGGTATTTGCAAAGAGAAATGCCCGAAGTGCCCAAAAGCTCTTTTGGCGAATGGTATCAACAAAATAGAAAAGACAGATGATGAGTAGAGAACAAATTCTACATGCCGTAAAAATGAACCAGCCAGAAGAATTACCACTTCCAAATTTAGATTCATTTTTTGAAAATAAAACCGAAGGAGATATTGCTGAGTTTACCACCGTGTTACAAGGTATTGGGGCTTTAGTGCTACAGGTTAGCAATCATCAAGAGATTATTAATACGCTAAAAGCACAATTCAAAATAGGAGAGGTAAGAGTAGTTTCTCCTTTAGAAAGCTTCAGAGAAATTGCAGAGCCATTTGTTGGCGATGATCCGCATCAATTGGCAAATGCCGAATTGGTGATACTCCCATCTCATTTTGCCGTAGCAGAAAATGGAGCATGCTGGTTAAGTGATGCTTTGTGTAGCGAAAGAGTGTTGCCATTTATAACCCAACATTTGGTATTAACGGTAAATAAAGCAGACATTGTACCTACCATGCATGAAGCTTATGCAAGAATTGGTAAAGCCGATTATGGTTTTGGAACTTTTATCGCCGGTCCATCAAAAACAGCAGATATAGCGCAAAGTTTAGTTTTAGGGGCTCATGGTGCTAGATCACTTTTGGTTTTTTTGACTTAAAAAGCCAAACATGAATAATCAATTATAAAAGAATAAACCTTTTGGAGTATAAAAAAAGCCTTTAAAAAAAGCACCATTCATGATTTTTTTATTGTGTTGCCTGTAAAAGTAAAAGCTGAATCATGCCATCTTCATTTTAATAAAATGGCACTAAAAGATGAATTATCTTTAAAACAGTCCTGTTGGTATACCTCACTATTTTGAAATACACTATAAAAATAGTAGAAAGTTGGTGTGAACTATAAATCCATCCTATTGAAGCCAGTCCAATTTTGCAGTTCGGTTTTCAATATCTAACATAACTTTAAGATGTTCAAACTCTCTTGTATATAGGTATCCGTTTCTTGTCGCTGGGCCTTTAGGAGCCCCAAGTTTATACTTATATAAAGGGACTTGTTGCATCCAAATGCTTGATGTTAATGAATTATATCCATCATGTGGATACACATAGCTGTATTTTTCTGCGCAAATCAGAAAAATAGCTAATAAATAATTTAAACGATTATTTGTCTTTCCAAATGATTTAATTTCTTCTCTTTTATCATCAGTTTTATATTCTTGAGTTTCTTGCGCTTCACCCAGCCCTAATGACATGGCAATTATATTACCTTCCCTAGCTGATTTTTGTGTAGCTTCTATCCCCTTAGCTATGTAATCAGCATAAGACATTCCAAAACTTGGATTATCAAAGGCTTCAATATAAGAGCCATGAAAATAATTTAAGAACTCTCTGCCTGAGTCGGTAAATTCTGGTCTAACCCTAATAATATTTGCAAGTAATAAATTTTCTTCTTGAAGTTTATTTTTTGTTCTATCCATCATCAAAAAGTAGCCTTTTCTTATTTCTTCTTGTTTCTCCGTACCCACTCTATTGTTAAAAAATTCAGGAACAAGTACTTTTATATTAGCATCAAAAAATAAACCATCAATAAAAGGGCTCTTAACAATTCTTGTTACATGATTAATCCAATAATCCTGAACTTTTTGTTGTGAAATATCAAAAAATCCGGTCTTTTTATTAGGCATATATACCTTATTCCCATTTTTGTCTTTTAAATAAGCATCTTCATTGTCTTTTAGAAACTTTTCATCCTCTTCGTAGGTCTCCCAGTTAATTACAACATTTTTATAATAAAGAATTTTCGATTTTGGATTGATTTTTTTAATAGCTTTTGCCGCCTCAATAGTTCCATTCTCTGTTGACCCGTATGTCTTACTACCTGTTGTTTTTTCTAAGGTTATAAGAGGGAACTGTGCTAAATATTTTATTTCATTTTGGGAGAAAGCAGTATTTTTTCTAATGTGCATATATAAGGGGATATTTTCCCAAGAAAATTCAGGGTATAACTTTTCTTTGGTAGTTGATTGTTTGGTTTGAGCAGAACTTGATTGAACTATAAATAGGAAGCCAAAAAACAAAATGTATGGTAGGTGCGATATTTTCATGACTAATTTGGTTATTAATTTTTGATTAAAAGTTTACTTATCAAAAGTAATTGCGTTGTTATTTCCTTATGTATGAAAATAAAGTATTTTTGTATCTAAATTAAACATAATTAAGTGGGATGAAACCAACAGTAAAGGATAAATTAGGAGACCCATCTACTGTAAAACAGGACTTTATAAATGTTAAGTTAAATATTTTATGTTGTCGTTATTGGTTGCTAAATGTGTGGGATTGCTATGATATGGCTTTCCCATTTTGGAGAATATATTGGAATAGAAATTCAGGTGGGAAACTTACTCACATGGATAACGTATTTGAAATGCTGCCAGACTGTTTATATATAATTCCTCCATTTACTTCTTTTTCATCTAAATATGAAAAGGAACATATTTATCCTGATGGGGTTCATGTTTCTGGAAGACATCTTGTTCTTTCAGATGACGAAGATGAGTTAGAAGAAAGATGCTTAATTCATCTTTTCATACATTTTAATTTGGGTGTACCTTTTGATAATGTTTTACCAGGGATATTTGAGATTAAGCTGTCTGATTTTTTTAAGGATAGTATAAATTATATAACAAGTTCTTTAAAGTCAGAAAAAAATGATTTTGATTTAACCTTTACGTTGAAATTGCAGGCTTTAATTAAAGAATCTCTATCTAATATTGGGACAGAACTTTGGAAAACCATAAATATAGATGCAAGAGTTTTGAAAGTGATAAGAACTATTGAAGCAAGTGTTGATAAAAAGTTTAATAATGCAGAATTAGCCAATCTTATTTTTATGGCACCAAACTCATTTGCTAGGTTATTTAAAGAGCAAATAAATGTAACTCTTCATAATTTTATTCAAAAAAGGAAAATAGCTCAAGCTTGTGAGTTAT
>JBILPO010000053.1:0-8791 GCA_044373805.1 Pelobium sp. | reverse complement strand
ATTCAATAGGCGGGTTAACCGCGGAAGGGTCTATTAATGATCTTAAACAGCAATTTACTGGCAAAGGATTGAGTTTTTCTAATTTTAATACCTTTTATAGTGCTTTCAGCTATCTTTTTGAATTGAATGATTGGAATTTAACTCCGAAAATAGCTTATCATGGGATAAAGGATTTTAAAAATAAGCTTGACATTGGGGTAAATCTAATGACAGGAGACCAGCAGATAGGCCTAACTAGCTTTTATCACAGCAATAATAGTTTTACTTTTGGAGTCAGCTACCAATACCGTGGACAGTTGCAATTGATGACTTTATATGACACTCCTACTAGCACTCTATCCGGTAATGCATCTGGCAGCTTCGAGATTGGCGTACGATTTAGAATTTTAAATAAAGAAGATCGAAATTTGGGTAGGTTTTCTTATTGATAGGAATTCGATTATTAATCATATATGTAATAATATTTTGGGCTCTTTATAACGCAGATATCTTTATATTTAAATAGACAAAGACTAAAAACCGATAAGAGAATTCTTTGGTTAAGATAGGATTATTATCGATGTTGACGCATTATCTAAAAAATGTTTCAAAAGCAAGCGTAGCCAATGTCTCAGATAAACTTGTCAATTTATAAAAAATCACATCAAACAAACTGCAAAAATAGGTACGCTTTAAACCAACAAAACCGTAAGAATATATAAATCATCAACATATTTCATTAAAATCATCTATTAAATTATTGATTAACAAAGTTGGTCTAACTTTAAGGGACACCCAGCTGCATGGAATTGGGATTTTATTTATGCCATGGAATCATTTTACCTTCTTAAGTTATCAATTGTAGGGTCAATGAACCAAGGCCAAAAGGAAAGCAGAATAGAATAGGTTTTTTAAGTTAAAACCTCACTCTAAAATCTTCCTTAGCTTGCCCTTTTTTAAAAAACACTAAACCTATCCAAAAAAGATCAATGCTTACACTTACTTTTGGATGCGCTTTAATTTGCTGCCAAGCTTCTTTCATACCAGCACTCCAGTAAATGTCGTCAAAAATAATTACGGTTTGATTATGAACTTTTGGCAAGCACCATTCAAAATAATCTAATGTAGCTTGTTTACGATGATTTCCATCCACAAAAACAAAATCTAGCTGGTCTAAATTTTGGATTACCTGAGGTAGAGTATCGTCAAAATCACCAACAATTACCTCAATATTATTTAGATTAAGCGTATTCAAATTCTCTTTGGCCACAGCAGCTGTTTGTGGGCAGCCTTCTAAGGTATAAATCTTTGAATCAACAACAGCCTTGCCAAAATATGCAGAGGTAATACCCAAACAGGTACCCAATTCTACAATATTTTTCGGTTGAAACTCTTGCGCCAAACGATAAAGCAATTGAGCTAATTTTTTAGGTTTTAAAGCGTTTTTAGCTAAGGTTTTTATTTGCTTTTGCTTTTGATTGTTTACATGTGAACCCGCACCTAAATCGGTAATGGTGATGCTTCGCTCATCTTTGAGTAACTTTTTACGTAAATCTTCTATGTTTTTGTAGGAAGATTTATCTTTAAAATCGTAAATTACTTCATCTATTAATTTATACACAAAAGGGGAATGCACACCATGCCTGGTTTTAGCAAAAAAAATGTGTTTGAAATAATTAATGAACAAAGTACTGTTTAACATGGCTGCGAAAATACGGTTTAAGGTTCAAAGAGTAAAGAATAAGGAATAAAGATTCTGAGGGCGACTAAATAAATTAAAAATGAACGAGAAAGAAATAGCATCTCTAATAAAATTGCTGGATGATCCTGATCCACAAATTTTTGAACATATAGAAGGCAAGCTTTTATCTTATGGCAATCAGGTAATTACTTATTTAGAAAGCGCATGGGAAAAATCTTTTGATGCTCTTTTGCAGGAAAGATTGGAAAATCTGGTGCATAAAATACAGTATAATAATGTAAAAGAAGATTTAGCATTATGGCATCAAAGTGGTGGTTTTGACCTATTAAGGGGTATTTTAATTATTAACCGCTACCAATATCCCGATTTAAATGAGGAGAAGATTATTAACCAAATAGATGCTATAAAGAGAGACATTTGGCTTCAAATGATGTATGAGGCTAGTCCGGTAGAAAAAGTAAAGCTCATTAACCATATTTTTTATAACGTCTATGGTTTTTCTGGCAATACAGCTAACCATCAAGACCCTCAAAACTCTTACTTAAGTCAGGTATTAGAAAGCAAAAAAGGAAATCAAATTTCACTGGCTATTATTTATTCTATAATTGCTCAAAAGCTAGATATCCCAATTTACGGCGTAAACCTGCCTCAACATTTTATTTTAGCTTACACAGATGAGTTAGAAAAAACCGACGAAGAAAATGGAATTCTCTTCTATATTAATGTATTTAATAAAGGCTATATTTTTGGGAAAAGAGATATCGACCAATTTTTACGTCAGCTAAAAATAGAACCCGAACAGCTTTTTTATCAACCATGTGCTAACACCGATATTTTAAAAAGAGTATTGAGAAACTTAATAAGTTCTTATGAAAAAGCCGGAGCAGAAGAAAAAGTAAGCGAGTTACAAAAACTTTTAGCGGTATTAGAAGACTAGGAGTTTTTGTCTATTCTTCTTAAACCAACATATCAAAAAAAATCAATCTGAACTAAATACAGATTGATTTTTTTATAGTGAGACCAATCGCTAAAGTTATTCAAACAACTTAGCATCTGCCATCCAATTTTTTAATCGGTCTACCCATTGGTCTGAAGTTGTTTTGTTGTTTAGCCCAAAACCATGTCCACCTGCAGGGTACAAATGCAATTCGCACTTCACGCCCACCTGCTTAAAAGCTCTGGCCAAAAATAGGCTGTTCTCCGATGGCACTGTCTTATCATCATTAGCATGGGCTAAAAATGTAGGCGGTGTATTGGCCGTAATTTGCAACTCGTTAGAGTATAATTTTACTTGCTCTTCTGACGGATTTAAGCCTATCAAATTATTTCTAGATCCTTTATGTCCAAACTCTCCAAAAGAAATTACAGGGTATAATAGCACCATAAAATCTGGTCTTAAACTGGTATTTTCTGTATTGGCAATTACCGCTTTATTAAAATGTGTGCCTAAAGTGGATGCCAAATGCCCTCCAGCAGAAAAACCCATAATGCCAATTTTAGCAGGGTTAACTTTAAACTTTAAAGCATTCTCTCTTACCATCTTTACAGCTTGCTGCGCATCTTGCAAAGGCCCTATGCTTTTATCAACCATAATTAAATCAGAAGGTAAACGATATTTTAACACAAAAGCGGTAACGCCCATTTTATTAAATACCTCGGCAACATCATAACCTTCATGTTTTATTGCTAAAATAGAATATCCACCCCCAGGGCAAATAATTACCGCCGCTCCATTAGGTTTAGCCGGGTAATAAGCTATAAGTTGAGGCTTGGTCACTTTGCCTACTCTAATTTTACCATCGGCAGCCGTGTCAGATCTTTCTACATAATCAGCGGCCTCCTTCGCATTTGGCACACCATCAGGGTATAAATTAATAATTTCCATTTTTTGTGCTTTTACCGAAAAAGAAATCAGCATTAAACTAAAAATTAAAGTGTATTTTCTCATGTTGTTAATTATTTCCTCCAAACTCCATTAAATAAGCTTTTAAAAACTCTCCTAAATCGCCATCTAAAACTGCTTGTGCATTAGATGTTTCATAATCTGTTCTTAAATCTTTCACCAATTTATAGGGATGCAAAACGTAGTTTCTTATTTGAGAGCCCCACTCAATCTTTTTCTTATTTCCCTCAATTGCATTGGTTATTTCCATTTTTTTACGCAGTTCAATCTCATAAAGCTGAGATTTCAATAAGCGCATAGCATTTTCTTTATTTTGTAATTGAGAACGCGACTCTTGGTTTTTAATGATAATTCCAGAAGGCTTATGATGTAACCTCACCGCTGTTTCTACCTTATTTACATTTTGCCCACCAGCACCACCAGATCTAAAAGTTTCAAACTCCACCTCAGCTGGGTTAATGTCAATTTCTATGGTATCATCTACTAAAGGGTAAACATAAACAGATGCAAAAGAAGTATGACGCTTAGCATTGGCATCAAACGGAGAAATACGTACTAACCTATGCACCCCATTTTCACCCTTCAAATAGCCATAAGAAAAATCGCCATCAATTTGAATCGTTACCGTTTTAATACCGGCTACATCTCCCTCTTGGTAATCCTGCTCGGTTACTTTATAGCCATTTTTTTGTGCCCACATGGTGTACATTCGCAATAACATACCAGCCCAATCGCAACTTTCTGTACCACCCGCACCAGCTGTAATTTGTACCACCGCACTCAACTGATCTTCATCTGCCGAAAGCATATTCTTAAACTCTAAATCTTCCATTTTTGCCAAAGCGCTATCATACTGCTCCTTCATTTCCTCTTCTGTAGCATCTCCGGCCTGTAAAAATTCCAGCATCACCGCAGCGTCTTCTACCGCAGCAACAACCTGTTCAAAACCATCTGTCCAGGTTTTTTTCAATTTAATGGCGTGTAAAACCTTTTCGGCTTCCTTTGGTCTGTCCCAAAAATCGGGGCTTATAGTAATGGCTTCCTCTCTGGTTAAAGCTTCTAATTTAGCATCAACGTCAAAGATGCCTCCTCAGAGACGTTACCCTGTCTCTCAAATCCTGCAATTGTTCTTTAGTCATGCGACAAATATAATAGAAATGTAGGCAGCAATAAATAATTAATAATTCATTCAATTAATAGGGAAAAGCAAGGTTATAGGCATTCTTTAAAGGCAGTCTTGCTATTTGTTCATACAGCGCTCCTTACCCTCAAACCCTGCCCCAGCCTTAAGCGCTTGGCCGGTATCCACTTCTATCAAGTTTATTTAACTTGGGCAATTACAATCTTACAAAGCCAGCTCTTATAAATGTCTACTAAACGAAGTTGAGCATTACCTTGAATGTCGTTAGATGTCACCCTGTTCGGAGTCGAAGGGTCAACACATATCTTAAGGGCTTCAACTCCGCTCAGCCTGACAAATATCAGATAGTCATATTATTTAGCGTTAAATCAAAATGTATATCTAAATCGAATGTCATCTTGAGTGTTCTTTGATGTCACACCTTGCGAAATCGGAGGTAATTTCAAATTCCTACTAAACCAAAAAATCCTCAACTTTCGAAGAGGATTTTTAAACTAAATTATTTGAATTTCTATAGACAATTTTCAAATTTTATAAAGTGCTTGAGCTTCCAGCTCCGCTTACTAATAATTTTTTAGCATAAACTCTTGTGTTAGCGCTTACTTTAATAGTGTAAACTCCAGCTGCTAAGTAACCAAATGAGAAGTGTAATTTTTGTTGGCCTTGAGAAACGTTAAAATCTTGAGCCTTCACCACCTGACCCCACATATCAATTAAAGCAACTTTAGCACCGTTGTCATCAATTAAGTTTAAAACTAAGTCAGTATAGTCAATCGCTGGATTAGGAAAAACATCCATTTTTACTAATTCTAAATTTGGGAAAGCTGGAGATAATAAAGCCTTAGCACCAATAAAAGATGGTTGTTCAAAACCCTGAGTGATAAAATCACTGTTGTTTTCAGTTAATGTACTAGTTACATAAGATTGACCAATTGTGAATTGAATATTTTCTCCAAAAACTGAAGTCGCTTCTCCACTTCCTGAATTAAAACCTTGTTGAACTATTTCTTGGCTGTAAGATGTTAATCCTAAAACTGCTATGATGATGGTTAAAATGATTGACTTGTTCATGTTAGGTATTAGGCAAGTTCTAAGCCAGCCAAAATAAACCGCCCCTAATTCCCCAAATTGAAGCTCAAAAACAATGTTTTCTGCATAAAAATTACTCCCTATTAAATAAAAAATTTAATATAAAAGAGCCATTAAACTACTTTAAAATCACTTTTACACTTAAAATTAGACGATGATAAAGAAAAAATGATAAGATCTAGCTCGTGGCGATTTAACTAAAGGCTGTAGTAATTATACTGGGGAATAAAGACCTTATTTGGGGAATTTTAATTAATATCTGTAGAAATAAATTCTCTCTTGAGAGATCTGCAGCCATAAACATTTTCACCATCAGTAGTAAGGAGAGAATAAACTGATCTTATACAACCAAAAATATAAGTAGATTCAAAAATATAAAAATCATTTTCTTTCCTACACAACTAATCATCGGCAATTATATACCCATTAATATGTCTATTTTCTACTAAAAAGGAGCTTTTAAATAATTAATTACCCAAAAAGGGAAATTAATTCTACATATAATAATTTGAAATTTATAACACTTGGCTTAAAATAGAAGACCTACAAAAAAGTAAAGAATTACAATAAAGAAAGATTTCTGAATAACCAACAAAAACTGATGATATAGAGATTTAAGCACTATTTTAAAATAGTTAATGGGTAAGTAATCGGAGGGACACTGAATTATGAATGTTATGTAATTAGGAATAAACACTGTTAAAAATTAAAGAGGCTTAACGATATTAATCATTAAGCCTCTAAAGCTGTTCACGACTGTTAGTTTATTAATAAGAACTAATCTCTGCGGTATCTTGAAACCAACCACTAGTTTGAGAAGGCTTTCGCCAAAAAACCCGTAAAGCTTCTTGCCCTGCAAACTCTTGCATCCTAGCTTCAAAACTGTATTTGGTATTTTTAGTTAAAGTCATTGTACCTACATGAGAACCTAACGATCCAACAGCATGTCCACCATAATGACTTGCTACTACTATCCCATTTATTTTTAAATCTACGGCATCATCACCCTCACAGGTAAACGTATAAGTCCCAGTTTCTGAAGGCACAAAAAAACCTGAAGTCAGAATTGAAAAATTTTCGCCATTGGCAGAAACACTGATACCTGCACTATTAAGTTTTGATGTATTGGTAAAATCTAAAACCACATTTATATTAGCGGTACCAGAAGAAATGACGTTACCAAAACCGGGGCTTGTTTGCTGCGTAAGCTGACTTTCATCATTAGAATATACTCCTCCTAGTGTTCTCATAGTTATAAATTTAACTTTACCATCAGTAACAAACCCGTTGTCACCTGTTGTAAATGATATGAGGTTTCCATAAATAGTTTCACCACCATAAGTAACAAAAGCCCTTGCATAGTAGGTCCTTTTCTTATTCATACCGGTCATGCTTACAGTAAATTTGAAACTATTCCCTGTATAAGTACCAATATCATCATTAATATCAGGCATAGTATTAGTTCTACTCCAGCATAAACCTTTTGTTTCTGCTATGTTTAATGACCCAGAAATCTGCACCATTCCTAATGCTGTGGAATTGGTAATCTGAGTGATACTTAAGGTGGTCACCTGTAAAGGAACAAAAGATGAACCTTGAAGGGCAGGCAATATATATTGCCCCTTTGATTCGTTAAAAGTAACAAAGCATATTAATGCAATAAGCGGAATTATCCTTTTCAATGTTTTCATTTTATTTATCATTATTGCATGTCTCCAGATGAAATAAATTGATTTGTGCCGATGTTTAATAAGGTAGCAATTGCATACATACCTGCTGTTTTTGTATAACCACTTCTGTTGAATATGGTAGTGCTAGTTCCAGAGATAATAACTTGACCTAAATTTAATTGCACAATCATACAGTTAAACCCGTCAGGCAAACCTGTTGGCACAGTTACAGTAACATTTGAAGACGAATTGAAAGTAATTATCTTTCCATTATCAGAAGCTACTATTGAATAGTTACTGGTTTTAGCAGTTGAAGTTGCACTAAAGCCCGCTATTTTAGAAGAAGTAGATCCAGTAACGTTTGCAGTAAAAGTAGCATCTCCAACTACTCTTTGAGTACCATTCACATCTAATTTGAACCCTGGAGAAGCTGTGCCAATACCAATATTTCCGTTATTATTAAAAACATTTGTGCTATTTACCCAAGCAGTACCATTCCAAAAAGGTGTAGCTCCCGCAGCTGATCCATTCGTAAAACCAGCTCCACTTGCGCCTATCATTGATACTCCAACTGGCCAAGCCCCTGCAGCTTTTGGCCCAAATACAGTATTTGTAGAAGTATTGATGTAAAAATCTCCATTAGCACCTGTTGCCACGATTGGATTAGAACTTCCACTCAACATCGTTTTGCCATCCAATCCATTTGTACCGTTAGTTCCATTTGTACCATTGCTTCCCGCCGCTCCGGCTGAACCAGTTGCTCCAGCAACTCCGGCTAATCCTTGTGAACCTGTAGCTCCAGTTAAACCTATATCACCTTTTGCTCCTGTTGCTCCGGCAGCTCCAGTTAATCCTTGTGGACCTGTCGCTCCAGTTAAACCTTGTGGACCTGTCGCTCCAGTTAATCCCTGTGGACCTGTAGCTCCAGTTAAACCTATATCACCTTTTGCTCCTGCTACTCCAGCAGCTCCGGTTAATCCTTGTGGACCTGTCGCTCCAGTTAAACCTATATCTCCCTTTGCTCCTGCTACTCCGGCAGCTCCAGTTAATCCTTGTGGACCTGTCGCTCCAGTTAATCCTATATCTCCTTTTGCTCCTGTTGCTCCAGCAGCACCCGTTAATCCTTGTGGACCTGTCGATCCAGTTAAACCTATATCACCTTTTGCTCCGGCTACTCCGGCAGCTCCAGTTAATCCTTGTGGACCTGTCGCTCCAGTTAATCCTATATCTCCTTTTGCTCCTGCTACTCCGGCAGCACCAGTTAATCCTTGTGGACCTGTCGCTCCGGCTAATCCTATATCACCTTT
>JBILPO010000052.1:0-8841 GCA_044373805.1 Pelobium sp. | reverse complement strand
ATCTACAATATACAATGGCGTATTACCTCCTTGTATAGAACCAGAACCTCTGATAAGTATGGAAGCCGCAGCGCCTGGTTGACCTGAATTAGATTGAACTAAAATACCAGGAGCTTTACCTTGCAAAGCTTGATCAAAAGATGCGATTGGCACTTGAGCAAATTCCTCTGCTTTAATAGTTGAAACAGAACCTGCAATAGATCTTTTGTTCTGCGTACCATAACCAGTTACCACTACCTCAGATAAAAGTTTTTGATCTTCTGATAATTGCATATTAACTGTTGTTCCTACAGCAGCCTCTTTAGGAAGGAAACCAATGTAACGGAAAACTAAAGTTTTAGCAGTAGCTGGTACTGATAATTTGTAATTTCCATTGGCATCTGTTTGTGTTCCTACTGATGTGTTACCTTTTACAGAAACACTAACTCCTGGTAGCGGCAAACCATCTGCCGCTGATGTAACTTTTCCGGTTACGTTAACGTTTTGCGCAAACGCCACCGAAACCATCAAAAAGCACATAATTACATAGCTTAGTAATAATTTTTTCATAAAAAATTGTTTTGTTTAAAAATTGAAGTTAGTAATAAATTATTTAGTTGCAAAAAAACAATAATATTTTTATCTTTTTTTCACAAAAAAATCTCAAATGATATAAATATTTACCCTAGACTTATCATCACCTGATTTTTTTCTACTTTATCTCCGGTATTAATAAAAATCTTCTTAATAATTGCATCTGAAGGAGATTTTATCATATTTTCCATCTTCATAGCTTCTAAAACAAAGAGATTATCTCCTTTTTTAACCTCAACTCCCTCTTTTACCAATAATTTAAGAACCAAGCCAGGCATAGGAGCCTTAATTTCTTTAATTTTAGTAGTATTTAGATTATCTAAGCCTAAATTCTTTAATAATTCATCATACTGGTCTTTTATAGTTAGCTCATATTTATTAGAATTCACCTTAATGGTCATTTTCTTTTGAGAATAGTTTACTTCTACCAATTCTGCCAAATAAGATCTTTGCTGTTGAATGATATGAAATCTGGTTGGAGTTAAACTGACCATATCCATTTCTGTACCTTCTCCATTCACTAAAACTAAGCCCTCTTTGTACTCAGTTTCTAAATAGATAGAATCATTAATATTTACTTTATACATCATTTATTGTGTTAATGCAAATTGCAATAAGTTAGCGCCCATTTTTAAAGCTTTTTCTCTTGATTGTGGAGTATCTTCAGGGTAGGTCCCAAAATCTTCCCACCCGTTACCTAAATCACATTCAAAAGTATAAAAGCAAACTATTTTACCCTTATGGGTTAATGCAAAAGCTTGTGGTCTTTTCCCATCATGCTCATGAATTTTTGGTAGCCCTGCTTGGAATTTAAATTTCTGATTAAATATGGGATGTTGAGGCGGTAATTCGATAAAATCCAACTCGGGGAAAACCTTTTTCATTTGCGGTCTGATAAATTTATCTAAGCCATAATTATCATCTATATGCAAAAAACCTCCGCCTATTAAATATTGACGTAAATTTTTAGCCTCTTGATCTGAAAAAAGCACATTTCCGTGGCCCGTTAAATAAACAAAGGGATAGTTAAACAAATCTGCACTTCCAACTTCCACAACGGCTTCTTCTTTAGCTATGCGAGTCCCTAAATTTTGGTTGCAAAAATCGATAAGATTTGGCAAAGCGGTTCTGTTAGCGTACCAATCTCCACCTCCATTATATTTTAGTTTAGCAATCTTATAAGTAGCGACTGATTTGAAGGACAGCACAAAGAATAAAGAACAAAGACAAAAGAAAACCACTAAAACGCTAGTCTCTCTAACTTTGAATCTACTTTGAACTTTTAACTTTATTACCGGTTTAAATAATTGATTTCGAAGCATGCTTGTAGTGCAGCAGTTTCTGTTCTTAACCTGCTTGTGCCTAAAGTTATGGGAACAAATCCATTTTGCAAAGCAAATTCTATTTCTGATGGAGAAAAATCACCTTCGGGGCCTATTAAAATTAAATAATTTTGATGCGAAATAAAGCCTAATGAAATGGATTGCCTATCAAAATCATCACAATGAGCGATATATTTTACATCGGCGAAAGCCTGTTTAATAAACTCTTTAAATGTAATTTGATGATTTAATTTTGGATGATATGCTTTTAAAGATTGCTTAACTGCAGAGGTGATAATTTTATTGGATCGATCCGTCTTAATTTCCTTGCGTTCTGATCTCTCGCAAATGATGGGCGTAATTTCATCAATTCCTATTTCAGTAGCTTTTTCTAAAAACCACTCAAACCTATCAATGTTTTTTGTTGGCGCAACTGCGATATGTAAATAATGATTTCGTTTTGCAAACTCTCTTTCTACAGAAATAACTTTTAGCGTAGTTTTTTTGGGATGATCACTAATAATTTCGGCTAAAAAAAAACCTCCCTTTCCATCAATTAAATGGACTCGATCTCCGATTTTAAGTCTTAAAACTCGGGTGCAATGCTTGCTTTCTTCTTCATCAAGCTGATAAGCTTCTCCTATAATGTGTGGAGTGTAGAATAAATGCATATCAATTTTTAATGAATATCTACCATATCTTCATCTGGTAATAGCAACTGTAATTTAACAGATTCTATATTTTGATCTATTTTTTTTAGGATGGTGAACGTATAGCCATTAAATTCTTTTGTTTCGCCAACTTCGGGAATTTTACCAAAAATCTCACTCAACAAACCTACAACGGTGTCGTAGTCTTCGTCTTCGGGTAAATCATGTGGTAAAAATTCATTTACATCATAAACCGTTGCCGATGCGGTTACTATAAATTCGTTATCAGAAACTTTCTCAACAATTGCTTTCTCCTCATCGTATTCATCTTGAATTTCACCTACCAATTCTTCTACAATATCTTCTAAAGTAACCATCCCTGCAGTACCACCAAATTCATCTAAAACAATAGCAATTTGAATTCGCTTTAGCTTAAGCTCTGCCATTAAATCATTAATTTTTTTAGACTCAGGAACAAACATGGGTTTCCTGATGATGTCTTTGAGATTAAATTGCTCATGTCTTACAATCAGCGAAAGAATATCTTTTGCGTGGACAATTCCAACTATTCTATCAATAGTTTCATCATAAACCGGAACTCTTGAATAGCCTTCTGAGATAATGGTATCTAATAACTCCTCTTGCTTGCAGGTCAGCTCTACAGCAGAAATTTTGGTTCGGGGAACCATAATATTTTTAACTACTCGTTCATTAAAATCAAATACATTTTTAATGAGTTCATGTTCTGCTTTATCTAATGCACCAGATTCTTTTCCTTGATCTAATAGATATTGCAACTCTTCTGATGAGTGTATAGACTCATGTGCACTTGCCGAATTAACTCCCAATAACTTAAGAATAACATTCGCAAAACCATTTAATACGTAAATAAACGGACGAAATACGATATAGAAAAACTGTAAAGGAAACGCAATGGCCATGGTGGTAGCTACCGGTTTTTGAATAGCTAATGTTTTAGGTGCTAATTCACCAAAAACAATATGTAAAACAGTGATAATAGTGAAGGCTAGGATATGCCCTAAGCTTACTGCTAAACTTGCAGAAATAGGCAGAGAGAGTAAATTAAATATATTTAAGACTAAATTAGACATGACCTCTTCGCCAACCCACCCCAAACCAAGAGAGGCTAAAGTAATCCCTAATTGTGTGGCAGCTAAATACCCATCTAAATGGGCAATCATATGCTTAGCAACGCCAGCAACTTTGCTCCCTGTTTTTGCTTTTATCTCTATTTGAGAGCCTCTAACTTTTACTATTGCAAACTCTGCCGCAACAAAAAAACCATTTAAAAAAACTAGAAAAATTGTTAAAAAAATATTAAAACTACTGACTGGGGGAAGGGGGTCCATTTTTTAAATTATTACTTTACAAAAGTAGAATTATACAATTCTATACTTTCTTCTATCACTTTATATGCATATCGCTTACCTAGAAGATGCTCGATAGTCACATTTTTTTGTTCTAAAGCTTTATAATCTTGAAAGAAACGTACTATTTCTTTCATAGTATGAGGTGGCAATTCTGCTAAATCTTCAATATAATTTACAGACATATCATTTTTTGCTACCGCGATAATTTTATCATCTTGTTCTCCATTATCAACCATATGCATTACGCCAATTACTTTAGCCTCTATCATAGACATTGGGTAAACATCTGCAGAGCATAATACTAAAATATCTAATGGATCATGATCATCACAATAAGTTTGTGGAATAAAACCATAGTTGGCAGGATACATCACAGAAGAGAAAAGCATTCGATCTAGTCTTAAAAGTCCCGTTTCTTTATCTATTTCATATTTAGCTTTAGATCCTTTAGGGATTTCAATAATTGCAGTAACGCTCTCTGGAGAGTTTTCTCCTGGAGAGATGGAATGCCACGGGTGGAAGTTATTCATTTTCTTTTTCTTCTACTTTTTCTATATCAACTTGGTTATTCGAATTTCTTTTAAAAAACGCAGTAATTAATGGTATGGTGGTAATAAAAATGAAACCAAGAATAATGTAAAAAAGATATTCATTAATTTCTGTTTCAAATCTTTTACCTAAAAAATAACCCAATAGAGTGAGTGACGTTATCCACACAATTGCTCCAACAAAGTTATAAAAAGCAAATCGTTTTAAATCTAATTTAACAACCCCAGCAAAAATAGGTGCAAATGTGCGCACAATTGGCACAAATCTACCCATAATTAAAGCGAAAGCGCCTTGTTTGTTATAATAGTGTTCAGCTGCTTTTAAGTATTTTTTCTTGAAAAAGAAAGAATCTTCTCTGTTGTATAACACCGGACCTGTTTTATAACCAAACCAGTATCCAACAAAATTTCCTGCTACTGCGACAAGGATCAAGCCAACAATCATGCCTAAGATGCCAACATCTAACTTCCCGGTTGCGACAAACATTCCGGCCAAAAACAGCAAGTAATCTCCGGGTAAGAAAAACCCAAAAAATAAACCAGTCTCGGCAAATACAACAAATAGAATGAGATAAAACCCACCTTTGTGAATAATTTGCTGCGCATCGGTCAACTTGGTGATGTACTCCCAGAATTCATTCATAGTTTCATTATAAAACTACAAATATTATTGCAATTTCATAATCAGAGGTTTATTAAAATAAATCAGTAATAATAGATGGATAAACGCCAAGTAGAATGCTAAAAACAGCAGAAACCCCAAGTACAAAAGTATAATAACCTGATGTACTTAATTCTTTTCTTTCCGCATCTTTAAAATACATTGCAACAATTACCTTAAAATAATAAAAGATTCCAATTATTGCATTGACAATAGCCAATATAATTAACCAAATATGATATTGTTGCAACGCTGTAGAAAACATAAAGAACTTACCTACAAAACCAGCAGTTAGGGGTATGCCGGCTAAAGAAAGCATGGCTACCGTTAAAACAAAAGCTAAAAATGGATTCTTTCTTCCTAATCCGTTAAAATTCTCAAAATTCTCTCCTCCTGTTTGCTCTTTGACCACAATAAGCACTGCAAACGCAATGATAGAAGCTAGAGAATAAGCTGAAGCGTAAACAAAAACTGCATTTACTGAGGTAGTCCCCAAGGCAACAATTGCAAAAAGCATGTAGCCAGCATGAGATATGCTAGAAAAGGCCAACATCCTTTTGAAATTTGTTTGATATAAAGCCGTAATGTTTCCAACAAATAAGGTAATTACAGTTATAATCAATAAAGCGGGCATCCAAAATTCCGCTAAAGGGGCAAAGCAAATAGCAAATAAACGTAAGAAGGCTGCAAAACCAGCAGTCTTAACAACCGTAGACATAAAAGCGGTAATTAAGGTTGGGGAGCCTTCATAAACATCTGGCGTCCAAAAATGAAAAGGAGCAGCACCAATCTTAAAACACATTCCAACCATCATTAAAGCAATACCCACATAAAACATAGGGTCAATTCCGGTAGGTCTATCAATTACATATTGTGCAATTACCGTCATATCAAATGAATGAGATGAGCCATAAATTAATGCAATACCAAAAAGTAAAAATCCGGTAGAAAAAGCACCCATTAAAAAGTATTTTAAAGCTGCTTCATTAGATGCAAAATCTCTTTTCTTTATCCCTGCAAGAATATATAAGCTTACAGACATAATTTCTAACCCAACAAAAAGCATGGTGAGGTTATGGTAAGAAACCATTACAATAATTCCCGTTAAAGCAAAAAGGATAATGGTATAATACTCAGCAACGTTAGAGCTAATTTTATCAAAATAAGTTTTAGATAATAATAAAATAAGAATTGTAGAAACTATGGTTAAACCTGAGAAAGCTACCGCAAAGTTATCAAACAGCATCATGCCACTATAAATAGCAGTTGCGCCACTGTTCCATTCCATAATAGCTAAAACAAGAGCCCCAATTAAACCAATAATGGTGACTGGCAACAATGCATTTTTTGCTTTATATAATCCTAAATAAAGAACTACAATGGCTAAAATTGATATAACTATTAAAGAATTCATTCTTAAAATTAAAATGCTAATTTATTATTTACCTGATTGATTAACCCATTTACCGCTGCTTCTGAAATATGAAGAATTGGTTTTGGGTAAACCCCGATGACAATTACTAGAACACAAATGATACCCAACACCAATATCTCTGTTCCCCTTATATCTTTAAATGAAGCTGTCAAATCGTTCAATTGACCTTGCATCACATTTTTGTACATTCTTAACATGTAAACCGCACCAAATATGATGGTCAAGCCTGCAATTGCTGCCGCCCATATTTGATATTGATATACTGCATTTAACAATAAAAACTCACCAATAAAACCATTGGTTAAAGGTAAGGCTACTGTTCCTAGTAAAATAATTAAGAAAACTATTGCAAATTGAGGAGCAACTTTAGCTATCCCTCCCATTGCAGAAATTTCTCTGGTATTCAATCTATTGATAATGATATCAATGATAAAAAATAGACCAATTACGTTAATTCCATGATTTAACATCTGAATCATGGCGCCTTGTACACCCTCAACATTCCAAGCAAAAATACCTGCAGAAATCAATCCTACGTGAGCAATAGAGGAATAAGCAATTAGTTTTTTAATGTCTTTTTGGGTGAATGCAATGATTGAAGCGTATACAATTCCGATAATTGATAGTAAGATTGCAACTTGTTTCCATTCTATAAAACCTAATGGAACTACTGGTATTAACCACCTGATGACTCCATAAATACCCATCTTTAACATGATCCCTGCTAAAAGCATAGTACCCATGGTAGGCGCTTCCGTATAAGTATCTGGCTGCCATGTATGGAAAGGAAAAATTGGCATCTTTATGGCGAAAGCAATAAAGAAACACCAAAACAACCAACCTTGTGTGTACGAATCTAGGTTTAGTGCGTAAAAAGCATCGATATCGTAATTATTTGCCGGAGTTTGTAAATGCAGGAAAATGATTCCTAAAAGCATAAAAAGTGATCCTGAAAAAGTGTAAATAAAGAATTTCATATTTACACGAATACGATCTGCACCGCCCCAAATGGCACAAATAAAATAAATTGGAATTAAAGCGGCTTCCCATCCTACATAAAACAAGAAAGCATCAAAAGCGGTAAATACAATCAGTAAACCCGATTGCATAAATAATATCAAAGCAAATAAAGCAGAAGGATTTTTGAATGTTCTGTTAAAGCCAGAAAAGATAATTAAGGGAACTAAGCCTGTGGTTAATAAAACCATTATCATGCTTATTCCATCTATACCTGCTTTAAAATTAATTCCTAACTGAGGAATCCAAGCAAAATCTACCACAAACTGTCTGCTGGCATCTGCATTGAAATCATAAAGTAGCACACTTGCAAAACCTAGTGTGATTAAAGCGCTAATTAAAGCTGTTTGCTTAGCGTAATTTTTATTCAGAAGACAAGCTAATGAACCAACTAAAGGAAAAAACAATAAGATTAATAAATTCATCTATTTCTTTAATTCGGAATCCTAAAATTTAAAAAAACTATATAATAATAGCGCTACTACGCCTATCACCATGGCAAAAATATAAAAGCCTACATTTCCGGTTTGTAGTAACCGTAATGTTTTACTAGCTTCTATAGAGCCTTTACCTAAACCATTCACTAAAGCATCAATCCCAGATTTATCTATCACTTTATAGAAGAATACAGAAAGAGCGTCTAAAGGCTTTTGAATGATGGCATTGTAAAACTCATCAAAATAAAATTTGCTGTAAGATATCTTAGCTAAAGCCGAACGTGGCTCGGTATCTAAAACAGGAACGTGATTATTTTTAATGTATTTGATGTATGCATATAAAATAGCTAAAAGCACTCCTCCTACTGAAATACCCATTAACATATATTCGGTAGTATGATCTAAAGTCAATTCACCCATCTTTGTGGTAGAACTTTCAAATACTGGCGCTAAGTAATGACTTAACCAATGACCACCGCCTAAAACCTCTGGCACTCCTATAAAACCACCTACTACAGACAGTATCGCCAATATAATTAATGGAAAAGTCATAGCTATTGGAGACTCATGTAGATGATGTTTTTGTTCTTCAGTTCCACGGAAAGATCCCCAGAAAGTTAAAAACATCATTCTAAACATATAAAAAGCGGTTAATAATGCCCCCAGTAAACCTATAATCCAAAGCAACTTGTTATGCTCATAAACATGAGCTAATATTTCATCTTTAGAAAAGAAACCTGCAAAAGGAGGTAGGCCAGAAATGGCTAAAGTACCCATTAACATGGTAAAGAAGGTAATTGGCAATTT
>JBILPO010000051.1:0-8859 GCA_044373805.1 Pelobium sp. | reverse complement strand
ACGCTAAAAAAAATATTTTTACTTAAATTAAATTAAATGAATACTCAAGAAAGCTTATTACAAAAGGTAGAAGAGGCATTAAATACTATTAGGCCTTATCTAGAAGCCGATGCGGGTAATGTTTCAATTGTAGAAATTACTGAAGATAAAATATTAAAAATTAGATTATTAGGTTCTTGCGAATCTTGCCCAATGAGTATCATGACGTTAAAAGCCGGTATAGAACAAGCTGTGTTAAGAGCAGTACCAGAGATAATTGCTGTTGAGGCAATTAACATCACCACAATGGATGATCCACATGCGGTTTTAACAGGAGATATGAAGTAATTTTATAAAAATAAAACATTAAAAAAGCCTTATCGTTAATAATGATAAAGGCTTTTTTCTTTAACAATATTTAACTTTATAATTAAAAGGTTTGTTATAAATTTAAATTTTAAAATAAAGCATTGAAAAAATTAACAATCATAATACTAATGTTTATTGGATGTGGGGCTTTTGCGCAGCAAAGCAAGCCTTTGGTTCAGTTTTCGGGTGTTATCTATGATTTAGATAGTAACACCGTAGTCCCTTATGTAACCTTAAGAAATATCAATGAGAAAAAAAGTTACTCAGCTAATTTTAAAGGTTATTTTTCTTTTGTAGCTAAAGAGGGTGATAGTATTATTTTTAGTTCAATAGGATATAAGAGGGTAGAAGTAGTTATTCCAACTAATTTAAAGGAGAAAAAATTTACTGTTATAATCAAGATGAAATCTGACAATATTCAGTTACCCACGGTAAGGGTTTTTCCTTGGGCTAGTACTGATGAATTCAAAAAAGAATTCTTGACAATGAAATTTGCAGATGATGACTTAGAAATTGCCAAAAAAAATTTATCTAAAACTAGTTTGGCTGAATTATCTGCTAGCCTGCCTAGAGATGGTCGAGAGTTTTCAGGGTCGAGTTTTAACAATAACCATATAGGTTTGTCTAACAAAAATATGGTTCAAACCAATCCTTTATTAAACCCATTTGCTTGGGGGGCTTTAATTAAGCAGATTATGGACGGAGATAAAAACAGGAATAAAGATTAATTATCTTTTCTTTTTAAGGAAAGGAAATCTCATTTTATAATCAACTTTTATTAAGCCTTTAGTAATTGCATCAAGCTTTCCTCTTAACATCGTTTTTCTTAAAGGATTAATCCTGTCTGTAAAGAGTTTTCCTTCTATGTGATCATATTCATGCTGAATTACTCTAGCTATTAAACCAGTAAAACTTTCTTCATGAAAATTCCAGTTCTCATCATAGTAAGATATGAAAATGTCTGGATAACGACTTACATCTTCCCTCACATCAGGGATACTTAAGCAACCTTCATTAAAAATCCATTTTTCTCCTTTTTCTTCGGAGATTGTAGCATTAATAAATACTTTTTTAAAGTCCGCAGATTTGGGTTCGTCTTCAAAAAAAGGCGTTGCATCAATTACAAAAAGCCTAATTGGAAGGCCTATTTGTGGAGCCGCTAAACCTACACCATTTGCTGCATACATGGTTTCAAACATATTTTCAATCAGCAGTGTAAGTTGATCATATTCTTGAGTAATGTCTTTAGCAACTTTCTTAAGAACCGGATCTCCGTAGGCTATAATTGGCATTTTCATCATGCAAAATTAAACATTTATGAATCTATTTCCTATAAATGGGGAATAAGACCATAACAATATCAAAGTATTTGGTTGTACCTAATTCATATTGGGGATAATAGATGAATATTTCAATTAATTAATCAGTTAAATAATATTTTAGCTAACTTTAAAAAAATTTTGATCATATGAAGAAATTACTCCTCTTTCTTTTCGTTTTAACATTTTCAATCCCTATTTATTCTCTAGCTCAAACTTGTATTATCCCAGCAGGAGGAATTATAAATGGAGGAGCCTCAGGTTGCACAGATAGAGTAGCTACGTATACCATTTCTGGTGTAACTAATGCCACCACGTACAATTGGGTAATTACCGGAGCTCAGGATTTTACACGTGTTTCAGATACAGAATACAGTGTTGTATTTGCTAGCGCAAATGTAACCATACAAGTTACTCCTATAAATCAAACTAACGGACCATGTTCTGGTCCTGTAATAACAAAAACAGTTAATGTTGCTTCTTCACCAGGCAAACCTTCTATTTCGCAAACCTCAACTACTTTAACTTCAACTTCTGCTACAAGTTATCAGTGGTACGTTTCTAATACCTTAATTGTTGGTGCTATTTCACAAACCTACAATCCTACACAAAGTGGTTTATATAGGGTAGAAGCAAAAAATACGACTACTGGTTGTAGCACTTTTTCAGATCCTTTTAATTATTTTACTACAGGAATTAGAGAAGACGCTCGTTTTAAAACATTTAATTTTTATCCAAACCCAGTAGTTACAAGTTTGCATACTAATTTTTCTGAACGCTATAATTTAGAGTTTTATGATACTTCTGGCAGAAAGGTTTTTGAAAATATTAACCTTAATGGAGAACAAGAAACCGATCTTACTTCTCTAAATAGAGGTATTTATTTAATGAGAGTTATTAGTGGAGATAAAATAGCGACCAGGAAATTAATTTTAAAATAAATTTTAAGCTAAGAGATCTTGAAAAACCCGAAAATATCCTTTTCGGGTTTTTCTGTTATATGCGATATTATGAAGATGAAACCCATACAAATAGAAACAGTTGAATTGCTCACCTTAAAGCAAGCTGATTATTTAGAATTAAAATCGGCCATGATTTCTGCTTATAAAGAAATGGGTGAGAGTTATTGGAGAGAAAAATCTATTGAACGTTTGATTGAAATATTTCCAGAAGGACAGCTTTGTGTAAAGGTAAACGGAAAAGTGATAGCTACGGCATTAAGTATTATTGTAGATTATGCCAAACTAGGAGAAACCCATACTTACGCTCAGGCTACAGGGAATTATACCTTTAGCACTCATGATAATGATGGAGATGTTTTATATGGTATAGAAGTTTTTGTTCATCAAGATTATAGAGGGCTAAGGTTAGCCAGAAGGTTATATGATGCTCGTAAATTACTTTGCGAGAATCTAAACCTAAAATCAATTATTTTGGGAGGAAGAATTCCTAATTATGAAAAATTTCATGATACACTTACCCCTCGTCAATATATAGATAAGGTAAAGATGAAGGAAATTTACGATCCAACCTTAACTTTCCAAATCTCTAACGATTTTCACGTAAAGAAAATTCTTAAAAACTACTTACCAGAAGATCAGCAATCTAAAGAATTTGCCACGCTTTTAGAGTGGAATAATATCTATTATATAGATGAGAAAAAAGATAACCTATTAAAGAAGTCTACGGTAAGAATAGGTTTGGTACAATGGCAAATGCGCTTGTTTCCAAACGTGAAAGATTTAATGGAAAGTGCCGAGTACTTTGTTGATGCAGTAAGTGATTATTCCTCGGATTTTGTGGTTTTTCCAGAATTTTTTAATGCGCCTTTAATGGCTGATTACAACCATTTAGGTGAAGCTAAAGCAATTAGAGAATTGGCAAAGCATACAGAATCTATCCGAAATAAATTTTGTGAGCTAGCGGTTTCATACAACGTGAATATCATTTCTGGCAGTATGCCTTTGTTAGAAGATGATCGCTTGTTTAACGTGTCTTATTTGTGCCGCCGAGACGGAAGTTTTGACCGCTACATTAAAGTACATCCAACGCCTTCAGAAATTAGTTCTTGGGGGATGAGTGGCGGAAACGATCTTCGGGTTTTTGATACTGATGCGGGTAGAATTGGAATTTTAATTTGTTACGATGTGGAGTTTCCTGAACTAGGCCGTTTATTAGCCTTAGAAAAAATGGATATTCTTTTTGTTCCGTTTTGGACAGATACCCAAAATGCATATAACCGAGTAAGACTTTGCGCTATGGCCCGAGCTGTAGAAAATGAATGCTATGTCGCCATCACAGGATCGGTGGGTAATTTGCCAAAGGTAAATAACATGGATTTACAGTATACTCAATCTGCTATTTTTTCTCCATCAGATTTTGCTTTTCCTTCTAATGCCATAGTTGCCGAGACTACTCCGAATACAGAAAATATCTTGATTGCAGATGTTAATCTTGATTTATTGAAAGAACTTCACGAGTTTGGAAGCGTTAAAAACTTAAAAGATAGAAGAACCGATTTTTACGATTTAAGGCTGAAAAAGAAAAAATAATTTCTAAAAAGGTGCTATACCGCTTTTTAAGAAAGGCTAGCCTGGCTTTTTGTTGCAATCTTTTTGTGAAAAACAAAGAGCTTGCCATACAGAGAAGTAGGTATTTCCACTTGAATACGGTTTGTTTTGGTTATTGCACTGCATTAAGTAAAATAAACTGGGGTGCAGCGGCATCTTTTTGCCTAGCATGTAGCTTGTGAAGCGGAGGCAAAAAATATAGCGGAAAACCAGAATATCGTTCCTTAAAAAAACACTGTATTTGCTTTCCGAAAAAATAAAACTTAGTGATTTTGTTCAATATAATCTATCAAAGAATGAATCACTTTGATGTGAATTTCTTGCACTCGGTCTGAGTATTTAGAGAAGGGAGCTCTAATTTCTACATCACATAAAGAGGCCATTTTGCCACCGTCTTTGCCGGTTAAGCCTATTATTTTTATTCCTTTATCTTTTGCGGCATTAATAGCATTTAACACATTAGAAGAGTTGCCGCTTGTGCTTATGGCTAATAAAACATCGCCTTGGTTGCCTAAACCATTAATAAAACGAGAGAAAATATGCTCAAAGCCATAATCGTTGCCTACGCAAGTAATATGTGAAGCATCTGCAATTGCTATGGCGGGTAAGGCTTTTCTATCATCACGGTAACGGCCAGATAGTTCTTCGGCAAAATGCATAGCATCACACATGGAACCACCGTTGCCGCAAGAGATTATTTTTTTATTGTTTTTGATGGCATCAACCATTAATATTCCCGCTTTTTCTATGTTAATGAAGTTTTGATCATTGGCTAAAAAATTAGCCAATACGGTCTCTGCTTCTTCAAAATGGGATTTAATTTGTTGATGGCTCATGGTTTTACAACGATAAAATTTCTACTATTTTAAGAAGATTTTGGTTAATTTCTACGTGATGTTTAATGGCATGGTCAAAAGGCGTGAAAGCGATTTGCCCGTGTACTAAACCCACCATTTCTGCTTTTCTTCCTTTTAAAAGTTCTTCTACCGCGGCAACACCTATTCTGCTGGCCAAAACTCTATCCATTGCGGTTGGTTTTCCGCCTCTTTGTATATGACCAAGAATAGAAACTCTGGTATCAAAAGTTGGGAAACGGTTTTTTATTACATCAGCAACATGAAAGGCACCGCCAGAATCTTCCTCACCTTCGGCAACAATAATAATTCTTGATGATTTATCTTTTCTACTCATTTCCAACCGGTTGAGCAACGCCTCAATATCAGTTTTGGTTTCAGGAATCATGATAGACTCGGCACCAATACTAATTCCACTTCTTAAAGCAATTAAACCCGAATCTCTACCCATTACCTCAACTATAAAAACACGGTCGTGAGATTCGGCAGTATCTCTAATTTTATCAACTGCGTCAGTCACGGTGTTAATGGCAGTATCATAACCAATGGTAAAATCGGTTCCGTATAAATCATTATCAATAGTGCCTGCTAAGCCCAAAATTGGAATATTGTATTCTTCGCCAAAAATTTTTGCGCCAGTAAAAGTTCCGTCCCCGCCAATAGCTACCAAAGCATCAATTCCTTGATTTTTAAGTTGCTTATGGGCTTCTTTTCTACCCTCGGGGGTAATAAAAGCTTTACTTCTGGCGGTTTTTAAAATCGTACCTCCTCTTTGTATAATGTTAGCTACAGATCTTCTGTTCATTGGGTAGAATTCACCGTTAATCATCCCTTCATATCCTCTGCCAATACCAACTACTTCTACATTATAATATAAAGCAGTTCTTACCACTGCCCTGATAGCCGCATTCATCCCTGGGGCATCTCCTCCCGAAGTAAAAACACCTATTTTTTTAATTTCACTCATTGTTATTTTTTGTTTTGATAAGCGTTTAAACCACTATCAAGGAAATTCACATAATTTTTAATGTTAAGATTAAAAGCTTGAGGTTCAACTAATATATTTCCTTCGCTATTCACAATCACATAATAGGGTTGCGAGTTTGTTTGAAATGTAGAAGCTTGAAAATCGCTCCATTTGTTGCCAATAGTTTTGATTTTTTTACCAGAAAATTTAGAAATATATTTTTCATTTTCGGGTAAATCTGTTTTATCATCCACATAAAGGGATATTAAAACGTAATCTTTTTTTAATCGATCTAAAACCTCTGGTTCGCTCCAAACGGCAGCTTCCATTTTTCTGCAATTCACACAACTATGACCAGTAAAATCTATCAATACTGGTTTATTTTGTTGTTTTGCATAAGCTAAACCTTGCTCGTAATCAAAGAACGCATCTAAATTATGTGGAGCTTTAAACAAGCCCCCGTATTTTTTCTTAACAGTATCTTGCGTAACTTCTGGCGAAGATAAAGTATTCGTATATAAATCAAAATCTTGTGTGGTTTGTGGTGGCAACCATGCACTAATTGCTTTTAAAGGGGCACCCCATAAGCCGGGTATCATGTAAATTGTAAAAGCCAAGGTAATAATGGCAAGAAAAAGCCTTGGAATGGTAATAAAAGGTAAATCACTATCATGAGAGAACTTTAGCTTTCCTAATAAATAGAAACCCAACATGGCAAAAATCACAATCCATAGTACTAAAAATATTTCTCGGTCTAAAAATTCCCAATGGTAAGCCAAATCTACATTTGATAAGAATTTAAAGGCTAAAGCCAACTCTACAAAACCTAACGTTACTTTCACACTATTTAGCCATCCACCAGATTTTGGTAAAGATTTAAGTAAAGAAGGAAAGCTTGCAAATAATGTAAATGGAATGGCTAAAGCTAAAGAAAAGCCTAGCATTCCTATTGCTGGCCCCATTAATTCACCCATTGCGGCAGCTTGAACCAATAATGTTCCAATAATTGGTCCTGTACAAGAAAAGGAAACTAATGCTAAGGCAAAAGCCATAAAAAATAATCCTACTAATCCGCCTTTATCAGACTGCGCATCTATTTTATTGATCCAAGAACTAGGGAGGTTAATTTCAAATGCTCCAAAAAATGAAATAGCAAAAACAACTAGTAAAGCAAAAAACAAAAAATTGAAGATACCATTGCTGGCTAGTTCATTTAAGGCATCAGAACCGAAGATTAAAGTAATAATCATTCCTAAGGCTACGTAAATTACTATAATGGATAATCCATAAATACCTGCATGAGAAATAGCTTTACGTCTGCTCCCAGCTTTTTTGGTAAAATAACTTACCGTTAGCGGTAGCATTGGAAATATGCAAGGCATAATCAGCGCTAATAAACCACCTACAAAACCTGCTAAAAAGATTGCCCAAAGTGATGGGTTGGATGTTTGACTTGTTACGTCATTAGCCTCTATTTCTGCAGGTGTAATGTCAGTAGAGATTACTTTATTACCGCTATCAGTTAATGAAGCGCTATCCAAGATGTTTTCTGAGGGTAAAGCTGTTGCTGCTGGAGCAGCGGCTATTACTACCGACTTATCTGCTTTCACCACTAGTGAAAACTCCAATTCTTCTGGCGGCAAACATTGTTTATCGTTACAAACCATAAACTCCAAAGTGCCATTTACTTTAGCTTCAGGTTTGTTCAAACTTATTTTTTGTTTGAAAACTACTTTGCGCTCATGCCAGGAAATTTGCATTCCAAAATTGTTATCAAAAGCAGATGTGGCTTTAGGCGTTTCAGAAGGTTTACCTATAAGTTTATAATCTGCACTTTTATTAAAAGTAAAAGTTGTAGGTATTGGGCCTCCTTCTTCTATAAATTGAGAATAAACATGCCATCCCTCATCTATATTGGCAGTTAAAAGAATGTGAGCGTCCTTTTCATTGATAGATTCTGAGCTGAAAGACCATTTTACTGGTTTTAGAATCTGAGTAAATCCAGTTATAGTGGACAAAATAAATACCGCAACGGCAATAAATTTTTTCATTAATTTATGATTTTAATAGTTTTGAATGACTAATCGAAAATGAATTTAACTTCTTTTAAGTCTAATTTTATTAGCTCTTTATCAACTTGCAACAATAACTTACCTATGGTTGTAACCCCTTTTATTGTTCCTAAAACAATTTTATTTTCAATTTCAAAAGAATGTTCTTCATTTAGTCTGAACAAATTGTTTTTATAGTCGTTAGCTAAAAGTTCTTTTTTTCCTGCCTTTAATTGCAAATACCTGCTTTCAATATTTTCACAAATTTGCGCTAATAATTTTTCAAGTTTATAATCTTTATGTAAGACCTTTGAAATTGAACTTACCCTACTTAGTTGGTTTGGAAAATTTATTTGATTTACATTTAATCCAATTCCAATTACACTTTCTTTTAAATTATAACCCTTAGTGACATTTTCGATCAAAATCCCCCCAATTTTTTTGTCATGAAAATAAATATCATTAGGCCATTTTATTTTACAACTTTCTCCCAATACTTTGTTTAAACAATCTATTATTCCAAGAGAAATAGCCTTATTTAAGTCAAATTGTTCATTTACGGCTAAAAAACCAGGTTTTAGGTAAATACTTATGGTTAAATTTTTACCAGCTTCGCTTTCCCAAACATTTAAGTTTTGCCCTCTGCCAGCATATTGGTGGTCTGCCATAATAACAGTTCCCTCTAATAATGGCTTAGAATTTGAAAGTAAGTTTTTAAGATATGTATTAGTAGAATCAATTTCATGTAAT
>JBILPO010000454.1:0-2500 GCA_044373805.1 Pelobium sp. | reverse complement strand
AGGAATTAGAGTAAATGCAGTAGCCCCGGGGATGATTGCAACAGCCTTTCATGATACTTTTACTAAAACAGAAGTGAGGGCAAATGTGGCAAATGCTACTGCTTTAAAAAGAGAAGGTGAAGCTAATGAAGTTGCAAATTTAGTAGTATATTTAGCTTCAAATGAGTCTAGCTATATAACCGGAACCAATATAGATATTAACGGCGGGCTAAGCTTTTCTTAAAAAATCAATTAACACTTTTGATCATTTTTCATGGTAGATCATAGATTTACAAGAACTGTTTTAAAAAATACAACTGCTTTTAAGGTGGTCTTTATTTTTAGAAAAGCAATAAAATTTAAGCTTTTAAATCCTCAAATTATAAAGATTCAAACAGCTAAAGTTGCAATAATGATTTTGTTTCTTTTGGCATTTAATAACCTTTCGTTTGCGCAAAAAAATATAATTCCTTTTGAACACCTCACCGTAGAATCAGGTATTTCTCAAAGCAGTATATTTTCTATAGCTCAAGATAGCATGGGTTTTATGTGGTTTGGAACAAAAGATGGTTTAAACAGATATGATTCTCAGCAATTTGAAGTGTTCAGAAATCATAAAAATGATTCTACATCTTTAAGCAGCAGTCAAAATATTAATGCTTTATTAACAGATAGTAAAGGTAATTTATGGGTAGGTACGCAAAGGGGATTAAATCTATATGTTCCCGAAACAAAATCATTTATCAGGTTTCTAAACCATCCAAAACAAAAAAATAGCCTCAGTAATAATATCATTAGGTCTATTTATGAAGATCGTCAAGGGAATATCTGGGTTGGAACGGAAAATGGTCTAAATAGGCTTGTGAAAGACGGGATATTTGAGCGTTTTTTCTGTAATGATGGTGATGATTTTGGGGTCAAAAATGCCATTGTGAAAGCCATTTTTCAAGACAGCAAAAACACTTTATGGTTGGGCACACAAAATGGTTTGTTAAGTTTATCGCCTAAGAGCATTGGCTATAAGTTCAAATCCTTTTATCATGATAATCTTAATGATAAAAGTATAGCATCAAATGATATTAGCACAATTACTGAAGATTTGAACCATAATTTATGGATTGGTACACGTTTTAACGGGTTTGATTTATACGATAAAGGCAACAATACCTTCAAGCATTTCACCTCTAATTCTGGGACTAATTGTTTGATAAATAATGTTGTCCGTAAAATATTAGTCGATAAAGAAGGCTTATTATGGATAGCTACTTTAAATGGAATTAGTATATATGATCCTGTAAATCAAAAATTTAATAGTTTAAACCATGATCCTGAAGATCAGAATAGTTTAAATCAAAACTCTATTTATAATATTTATCAAGATGCGTCTAGGTCTATCTGGGTAGGAACTTATTATGGTGGAATAAATGTGTATCATCCTTACACATCTCAGTTTAAAATTCACAAACATTATTCTTATAAAAACTCATTAAGCAGTAATATCATCAGTACAATTATAGAAGATGAGGAGCATAATTTATGGATTGGTACTGAAGCCGAAGGGCTCAATTATTTTAATCGAAAAACAGGTGTTTTTACAAATTTTAAAAGTAGTAAAGATCAAAACGCATTTAGGTCTAATTTAATTAAGGCAATTACCCTAGACGAAAAAGATAATCTCTGGATTGCGGCGTATAATGGAGGGGTATATTATTTTAACCCAAGAACAAATCAATTTAAAAATTACAAACTTGATCCGTCAAACCCAAATTCACTGAGCTCAAACAGAGCTACTTATCTTCTTCGTGATAAAAGTAATAGACTTTGGATAGGGACTAGAGGAATGGGATTGTTTTTATATCGCAAACAAACGGACGATTTCTTATCGCTCATTGCCAAAACAAGTTCTACTCATTTGCCTTCAAAAAGAATAAACTATTTATTTCAGGATAACAAAGCTAATTTGTGGGTATCAGGTGAGAATGGAACATTTTATTTACCAAGTAATGCAAAAAAATTTAAGCGATTAATTTTAGTAGATAGTGATTTTCTAAACAATATCAGTTGTATCAATCAAACTTCAGATGGTAAAATATGGTTTGGAAGTTATATAGAAGGATTAGCGTCTTATCATCCAGAAACTAAGAAAATTAAATATTACACATCAAAAATTGGCGGTCTACCATCAAACAATATCGCGGGTATTGTTGAAGATAATGAAGGTAGCTTGTGGATTAGCACCGAAAAGGGATTAGCCAAATTTAATCAAGGAATATTTAAAGTTTACGAGATAAATGACGGTTTGCCAGGGAATGTTTTTAATGCACATTCATTTTATAAAGATAGTAAAGGAGAACTTTTTTTTGGAGGCTATAACGGAATGGTTAGCTTTTTTCCGGAGCAAATTATAGAGAATAAGACGCCACCAAAAATGGTTTTTACGCATTTAAGGTTATTTAATAAAGAGGTAAATATTAATGACGACACTAAAATATTGTCAAAAGCTTTAAATAAGGCACAAGAG
>JBILPO010000453.1:0-2509 GCA_044373805.1 Pelobium sp. | reverse complement strand
CAAGCTGTTAAATAGCCCGCATAAGATCCCCCAGTAACTACTTGCTTTTTAGTGTCAGCCCAGCCTTGTGCCATTGCACCGTCTAAAGTACCAATTACATCTTCTGTTGGACCAGTACCCCAATCCTGATAATTTGCCCTTAAGAAATCTTGTCCGTAACCACCAGACCCTCTGGGATTTGAATAAACTACCCCATAACCATTGGCTGCAAAAAATTGAAATTCATGCCACATGCTGGCTTCACCAGGACCCCACATGGCCGTTGGACCTCCATGAATTTGCAACATGATTGGGTATTTTTTATCAGGACTAAAATTTGCTGGTTTTATGATCCAATATTCTACTTTAAGCCCTTTGCTGTTGGTATAAATTTTCTTTTCAGGATAAGATAAAGTTTTAGTGCTAAGCCAACTGCTATTAAAAGTGCTTAAGGCTTTTATATTTTTATTTGAAAGATCAGACACATACAATTCATAAGGATTAGCTACTTCTGTTTTAACGTAAACCAGTTTATCTTTTCCAATACTTAAACCACTAATTCCAGCATTATAATCACTCAATTGCTCTATATTTTGAGTCTTTATATTTACTTTATAAACTGGAGTTCCTCCGTTAGATGGTGAAGCGAAATAGAGGTAACGTTCATCAAAAGACCAAGTCACTTGACTTTTATTTCTATCAAATGGAATGATAATGGGTTGTGCTGATGGATTTTGAAGATTAAGTATAGCTAACTGCGGAATATTAATTCCATCTACAGGTGAAACCTGATAGGCCAAAAATTTACCTGATGGGGAAACCACAGGATTATTAAAATCGGTTTTTGGCTGAGATAAAATTTTTGTTAATACCCCATTCAATAAGGATAACGTATAAATTTCAGTTCCATCATTACGATCTAATAATTGTAAACTATCTATAGTTGATGAAATGATTAATGATTTACCATCTTTTAAAAAATCTGCATTGCTAAAAGAATAAAACCCACGAGTTAAAGGTTGAGGGGCTGCTTTTATAAAGACATCTACCATAAAATAATGGTTAAAGCTAAATTCTGGGTTGGTAGCTGCTTCTCCCTGAAAATTAAGTTTAGTAAATACTTTAGCTTTTTTATCTACTTCATTTTTACTAAGGTAAGCCCTTATTTGATCTAAATTTCCATTAGGGTTTGCTTTTTGTGTATTTTTTAGTTGCGCATTATTAACAAAACCAGGTTTTTCTAATGGCCAAATAGGTTTGGAAAACGTTGGGTTTAATAAAGAATCTTTAAGCAATTCACTTAAAGAAATAGCAGCAGAAAACAAGATCTTTTTTCCATCTGGAGACCATTTTGGAGAAGAAACCGCATATTTAAAATCGGTAATTTGTAGTGGCTCTCCCCCATTTAATGACAATACAAATATTTGAGTACGCCCTTTTACAGCTCTTACAAATGAAATTGATTTTCCATCAGGAGACCAAGCTGGCTGACTTGCACCTGCTATTGCGGTGGTTATTTGACGAGGGTTTGGCTCGCCTTCTGTATCTGCTAAATAAATTTGTGACCTATATTGGTACTCATCTTTGATTTCATCATCAGGAAGAATGCTGTTTACCGTAAAAGCAACCATCTTTCCATCAGGAGACAAGGTTGTAGATCCTATTTGCTTTATTTGGAGCATATCTGTTACCTGAATGAGATTACTTATACTTTGCGCAACAACAAATTGAGCAAATGCAAAAAAGAGTAAGAAAAAGCTAGTTTTTAGTTTCATTTTGAAATATTAGATTTCTAATTTAATATTAAAAAAATAAAACAGATGATATTTGAATCGATTGATTTTGTTTTTTTGTCTTTTAAATTTATCAGCGCTCAGGTGAGTAAGCAAAAGAGACTGGCAAAAGGAGTTAGCAAAACTTTAAATAAAAATATATCTACAGCTTAGCACATTCAAATTTTATAAGAAAAAAACGATCAAAATATCAATTTATTAAACCCAAAAATGGGTTTAATAAATCTGAAGGCTTTGTGTTTTATTTAAAAAAAGTTGATCATTGCTTTAATCACGCCACTTTCTGGCTTTAGCAACATCTCAAATTGGTCTTTTACTTCTTCAAAACTTAAACGATGGGTGATGTAAGTTTTAGAATTTACCAACCCTTTTTTTATGGAAGAAATTACATGTTCAAAATCTTCTCTGGTGGCATTACGGCTACTCATTAAAGAGCTTTCTCTTTTGTGAAACTCGGGGTGACTAAAAGAAAATGCTTCTTTTTGTAACCCTATTAATACATACCTGCCACCATGGGCTAAATAATTAATCCCATTATTAATGGCTTTTAAATTACCCGTAGCATCAAAAATAGCTGTAGGCATATCTCCATTGGTAATATTTAGTAATTCTTCTATGGCATTTTCCGTAGCCGGATTCACCGTAAACTCAACTCCTAATTTATGCTTACAAAAATCTAAACGCATTTCATTGGTATCCATAGCGATTACTTTTGCACCTGCCACTTTTGCAAATTC
>JBILPO010000452.1:0-2510 GCA_044373805.1 Pelobium sp. | reverse complement strand
AATAACGGAGCTTTATAATCTAAAGCTTCGCCTGTGTAAGAAACAAAAACTGTAGGAATACATAATGTTTTACCAAAAATGAAAGCTGGAGAAGAAGGATCCCATGCAGTATAGCCTCTAGCTTCAAATGTACTTCTGATACCCCCATTTGGGAAACTTGAAGCGTCTGGTTCTTGTTGAACTAAAGCATCACCAGAGAATTTTTCAACTGCAACTCCATTAGAGTCAGGCTCAAAAAAAGAATCATGTTTCTCGGCCGTTGTGCCAGTTAAAGGTTGAAACCAGTGAGTATAGTGCGTAACGCCTTTGCTCATTGCCCATGATTTCATTGCAGAAGCAATATGTTCTGCAATTTCTCTCTCAATAGGTGTTCCGCTTACTCCTGCACTTAATATTGCCTGAAAAGCTTCTTTAGACATATAGTCCTTCATTTTGACTTTGTCAAAAACGTTGGCACCATAAAAATCTGAAATTTTTGAAGACGGCGCTTTAATTTCTGGAATTGTTCTTCCTAAAACTGATCGAAGTGCTTGAAATCTAATTGTTGACATTGTTTAGGTGTTTATTGTGTTGTTAATAATCATTAATTAATATAATGGATAAAAATAGGATGATTTTATTGAATTTTCCTAACTTTTTTTTAAAAAAATCAAATTAAGTTTCATTTTTTTAAAAATTAGATCAGTATTTGAGATATTTTTCAAGAAATATTGTAATTATAAGCCGATTTGCACTCTGATTTTGTTGAATTTGGTTCAAATATCTAAAAATCCCACTATTTTTTCTTTTATTTCTTTTAAAGATAATTCAATTTTATCTATATTTTATTAAAAAAATATGATTTTAAGCTAAATAATTATGTATTTTTTTGTTTTTTTATTAAAAATATTAATAAAACATTAAATAATTTTGATGTTTTTTATAAAATATAGAATTTAGAGCTATTCAAAATGGCATTTTTATAATTAACTTTTATTATAAAATATCAATAATTACATAATAAGAATATAAATAATTAACTTAAACTAAAACCCTTAAACAATTAACAAATGAAAAAAGCAATTCCATTTATTATTTTACTGTTTGTAGCAGTATTATGTTTTATTTATCCAAACGACAAGATTTTGGATATTAAAGGTACCACTATAGACACTGGGGATACCGCATGGCTTTTGGTATCTACTGCTCTTGTCTTATTAATGACTCCTGGCTTGGCTTTCTTTTACGGCGGTATGGTTCGTAAGAAAAATGTGATTTCAACGATGTTACAAAGTTTTGTTTGTATGGGTTTAATCACGGTGCTTTGGATTGTTTTTGGTTTCAGTTTATCTTTTGGTGATGATATTGGTGGAATTATTGGCGATCCAAGAACATTCTTTATGATGAAAGACACCTTGGGTAATGTCTCATGGTCTTTAATGCCTACTGTACCTTTAATTTTATTTGCAATGTTTCAGTTAAAGTTTGCAGTAATTACTCCAGCCTTAATTACAGGGGCATTTGCAGAGCGTATTCGTTTTAATTCTTATCTAATTTTTCTTTGTTTATTTATGATTTTCATTTATGCTCCTTTGGCTCATGCTACTTGGCATCCGGATGGAATCATGTTTCAATTAGGCGTACTAGATTTTGCAGGCGGAACAGTTGTGCACATGTCGGCAGGTTGGGCAGCTTTAGCTGCAGCTTTATTTCTGAAGAAAAGAAATCAAGCAGACCATACTCCGGCTAGAATTAGCTATGTAATATTAGGTACAGGATTATTGTGGTTTGGATGGTTTGGGTTTAATGCAGGGTCTGCTGGTGGAGCCGGAATATTAGCGTCAACCGCTTTAGCAACTACCACTACTGCTTCCGCAACTGCAGCAATTGCTTGGATATTTTTTGATATGCTTAGGGGTAAAAAACCAACAGCTGTTGGTGCTTGTATAGGTGCTGTAGTTGGTTTGGTAGCTATTACTCCTGCAGCAGGTTATGTTACAATTACAAGCTCATTAATCATCGGATTTGTAGCTGCTTTAGTAAGTAACCTAGTTGTTATTTGGAGATCTCGCACAAATATTGACGATACATTAGACGTATTCCCTTGCCATGGTGTGGGAGGTATGGTAGGTATGATTCTTACAGGTGTTTTTGCTAATCAGAGCGTAAATGCAGCGAATACTACCGGAAATGGTTTGTTCTATGGAGAAACTAAACTTTTCTTATTACATCTAGGAGCTTTAGTAGTAGTTTCTGCTTTTGCATTTTTTGGTTCTCTTTTATTATTAAAAGTAACGGATACAATTATTCCTTTAAGAGTTTCTGTTGAAGAAGAAGAAAATGGTTTAGATATTTCTCAACACGAAGAAGAATTATAAGCTTATAATAATTTATCATTAATACATACAATTAAATTCTAAATAAAAAAAACAATGAAAAAGCAATTATTAACTCTTGTAGCAGCACTAGCAGCAGTTGTTACAGTAAACGCTCAAACAGACAGTACGTCTTCTCCTTTACAAATTTCTGGT
>JBILPO010000451.1:0-2511 GCA_044373805.1 Pelobium sp. | reverse complement strand
TTTGTTCAATATAATTAACAATGTCTTGATGATCACCATGCCCACTTAGCAAGTCGGTTTTTTTGATTCCTGCAAAAACAGATAACTCACGTCCTTTAATGTTTACAACTGAATCGCCCCTTAATAAACGGTGTCCTAAAGTTCCCTTAGCGCAAAAGCCAATAAAGAAAATGGTGGCATAAAAATTTTGGATATTATGGAAAAGATGATCTTGTATTCTTCCACCTTCTAACATCCCGGCAGACGAAATAATAATACAAGGTTCAAAATGATCAGATATTTCTTTGCTTTCTCTTAATTCTTTTACATAGCTCAAATTCTCAAATTCAAATTCATCTCCATTTTTTTGATAGAAAGATCGAGCTTCTTCATTTACATGTTGATGGTGTTTTCTATAAATATCTGTAGCTAAAGTTGCCATTGGGCTATCTACAAAAACAGGAATAGGAGGTAAGTCTCCGTTAGAAAATATTTTGTTGAGTGAGAAAACCAATGATTGTGTTCTACCCACGCTAAAGGCGGGAATAATTAACCTACCAGGTTGATTGATACAAGCCTCTTTAATCACTTTTACCAAAACATCATGGATATTGTCAGAATTGGAATGAAAGCGACCACCATAGGTTGATTCACATACCAAATATTGTGTTTCTGGTAAATATTCTGGATCATTTAAAACCGGGTAGTTTTTACGTCCTATATCCCCTGTAAAGGCAATTGTTTTTATTTCTTCTTCCTCTTTAATGGTAAAATGAGCCGCCGCAGCTCCTAATAAATGGCCAGTTGGTATTAACGTAAGCGTAATGTTTTCGTTGATTTTAAACTCTTTATGAAAAGCTAAAGGCACAATTCTATCTGCGGTATCATTTACATGTCTTTGTAAATAAAGCGGTTGATTATTGATGAATTGATGCTTTCTAAACTTTCCTCTACCACGTTTTTTATCTTGCTTTCTTAAAAAGATATTTACGGAATCAGAAAGTAAAAGTTGTGTTAAATCTGCAGTTGGATAGGTACATAAAATTTGTCCTTCAAATCCAGCTTTAACCAAGGTAGGGAGATTCCCGCTATGGTCAATATGAGCGTGTGTTAAAACTACTAAATCAATATCAAAAGGATTAAAGGGGAAATTCTCATTAGCGGCAAGTTCTACACCACCTTCATAATTTAAACCGCAGTCAATCAGTATTTTATAGTTCTCAACTTCTAAAAGGTGCATGCTACCCGTTACTTGTTCGGCAGCACCCCAAATGGTTAACTTCATTTATAATATTTTTTTTAATACAGATTTTATTAAAATAGATTACACTGATTTCGTAGGTTACACAGATTTTATATGCTTAACAGACCTTATGCCTTAGTCCTTAAACTTTTCACTCCTCAATTAAACCTCAAACTGTAAAGCGCTCAAATGTTTATATAAACCATCTTCATGCTGTAAAAGTTCTTGGTGATTACCACTTTCTACAATTTTCCCTTTATCTAAAACAATAATTTTATCAGCTTCTCTAATGGTAGATAAACGGTGGGCAATGATGATAGAAGTTCTGTCTTTCATTAAAATTTCTAAAGCCTCTTGTACCAGTCTTTCCGATTCAGAGTCTAAAGACGAAGTAGCTTCATCTAAAATTAAAATGGCCGGATCTTTCAATAAAGCTCTGGCTATGGCAATGCGCTGTCTTTGTCCACCAGATAGTTTTACACCACGTTCTCCAACTACTGTTTCATAAGCTTCGGGGAAGCCATGTTTTCTTTAATAGTGCCGCCAAATAATATTACATCTTGTGGAACAATAGCCACCTGATTTCTGATATCAGTTATTGCGAACTCATTTGCTGCTTTTCCATCAAAAAGAATTTGTCCAGCCAGAGGATGATAAAATCTTAAAATTAAACTGGCAATAGTAGATTTCCCTGCTCCAGATGGACCCACAATTGCAATTTTTTCTCCCACTTTAGCAGTGAAAGAAACGCCATTTAAAACGGTAATGTCTTTTCTAGATGGATAATTAAATAGAATATTCTCAAAGGCTAAATCGCCTTTAATAATCTGTTTAATTTCATTGTTTTTATGCTGAATAGAGATATCTTCATTTTCTTCGCCCAAAATTTCTAAAACCCTTTCTGATGCGCCAATAGCTTTTTGAACGTTGGCATACAACTCAGGGAAACTTCCCATGGCGGCACCTACAAAAACTGAATACAGCATATAAGCTAAAAGATCACCAACTGATAAATTATTTTGTTGTACCAAAACAGTTCCGTACCAAATAACGCCCATAACAGCTCCAAATATGCAGAATATGATAAATGATGCAAACCCGCCTCGGTAATTAGCTCCTTTCATGGCAATTTTAACCACTTCTCTTAAGCTTTTATCATATCGGTTGGCTTCATAAGATTCGTTTACAAAAGCTTTTACGTTAGAAATTCCTTGCAATGTTTCTTCAACAATAGTATTAGATTCGGCTAGTTTGTCTTGTGCATTTCTAGATACTTTTCTAATGGCTTT
>JBILPO010000450.1:0-2515 GCA_044373805.1 Pelobium sp. | reverse complement strand
CAGCCAATGTTAAAGGAAATGTGGCCTCTAATAAATTCGTAGTAGAAAACGGCGCTAAGCTAACCGGCCATTGTGAAACAGGAATCACTCAAACCAAATCTATCATTATCAATAATTTAGATGGAAGAGAAGAAATTGCCTCAAAAAGAGAAGCCACCGCTTAATAGCTACATTAAATATTCTGGATTAGGCTTTCAAATGATTGGTATAATTGGCGTATTTTCCTTTGCAGGCTATAAATTAGACGAAGCCCAACAAACAAAGACGCCTATATATACTGGTATTTTAAGCTTACTAGGTGTCCTCTTATCTTTATATGTAGTTTTAAAAGGATTAAAATCAAACTAACTTGAGTTTACAAAAATTTGCAATTTACTTTATCTTATTAATTACCGCTACTGCATTTGGTTTTTATTTAATGGATCAGTTTATTAGTCCAACCACCATTCTTATCCCACACTTTTGGCTTGTATTTACTTACATGGCTGCCATCACTTTATTAATTTATTTTCTTTCCATTATAGGGATTAAAAAAGGAGGTGATTATCAATCATTTATTTTACTTGGGGGCATTGTAATAAGACTGTTAGCAAGTATGGCTTTTGTACTTGTATACCTGCTTAAAGTCAAAGTAAACTCCATTTTATTCATCGGTAATTTTTTTTCTATTTATTTCTTATTTACTGTCTTTGAAATTTATTGTTTGTTACGTAACTTGCGCCACCAAATTAAGAAGTAAAAAACACGTAATAAATGTATTTTAGCCACATTTTAAATTTTAAAAATTCCTCTCAAAGAGCAGTAATCGCTCTTTTTCTTACATTTTTATCATTTAATTCTTTTGCAAAGCAAGAAAATGAGGCTGTTGTAACTGAGGTAAAAGAAGAAAAAGTTGCTGTTTCACACGAAGCTAAAACAGAAGAAAAATTTGATCCAACTGTTACAATATTAGAACACATTGGAGATTCACATGGCTGGCACTTGTGGGGCCATACTTCCATCCCCCTACCAGTTATTCTTTACACCCCTTCTGGATTAGAGATTTTTTCTTCTTCAAACCTGATGGATGTTCATCATGAAGCCACACCCTATAAAGGAAAAAACTACACTTATTTTAATGAAGAAGAACATATTAAAATTTTAGGTGCTGATGGTAAAGTTGATGAAGAATTATCATCAAAGCTTTATGATTTTTCTATTACTAAGAACGTAGCTGGATTATTTGTAGCTGTAATATTGATATTAATTGTATTTACAAGCGTAGCTGGTTCTTACAAAAAACGAGTTGGAAAAGCCCCTAAAGGTTTACAATCTTGGATTGAGCCGCTTATCATTTTTATTCGTGATGATATTGCCAGACCAAACATTGGATATAAATTCGAGAAATTTATGCCTTTCTTATTAACCATCTTCTTTTTCATATGGTTTAATAACTTATTAGGATTGATTCCTATATTCCCTGGAAGTGCAAACGTAACAGGAAACATTGCGGTAACCATGGTGTTATCTGCAATTGTATTAATTGTAGTAAACATTAATGGTAACAAATATTATTGGTCTCATATTTTTAAACCAGACGTTCCATTTTGGTTATTACCCATAATGTGGGTAGTAGAAATTATAGGTATTTTCTCTAAACCGTTTGCATTGATGATTCGTTTATTTGCGAATATTACAGCAGGTCACATTATTATTTTAAGTTTAATTTCCTTAATTTTTATCTTCAAAACTATTGCTATCGCACCTGTTTCAGTGGCATTCGTTTTATTTATGAATATTCTGGAATTGTTAGTCGCATTTTTACAAGCTTTTATATTTACTATGCTTACCGCTTTATTTATAGGTACGGCAGTAGAAGAGCATCATCATTAATAAGAAACATTTTTGTTTAATAATCATATATAAATTTAAAGTTATGGTAGGTTCAATCGCTGCAATTGGTGCAGGTTTAGCAGTTATCGGTGCTGGTATTGGTATCGGACAAATTGGTGGTAAAGCAATGGAAGGTATTGCTCGTCAGCCAGAAGCTGCATCAAAAATTCAAACTGCAATGATCATTGCTGCTGCACTTGTAGAAGGTGTTGCATTATTCGCAGTGGTAGTAGCACTTTTAGGAAATAATCCTGCTTAAGGATTTCCTCTCAAAATCAAGAATTTAGCGATTGGCTAAATTCTTGATTTTAACAAAGACTATTTATTAAAATTTATATTAATAAAAATGGATTTAGTAACCCCAAGTATAGGTTTAGTTTTTTGGACATTAGTATCCTTCTTAGTATTGTTAGTTTTATTAAAAAAACTAGCATGGAAACCAATGTTAAGCGCCATTCATGAGCGTGAGCGTTCTATTGAAGATGCATTAAATAAAGCAGAATTGGCTAGAGAAGAAATGTCTCGTTTATCTAACGAAAACGAAACATTAATGAAACAAGCCAGAATAGAGCGTGACGAGATTTTAAAAGAAGCTAAAGAATTGAAAGATCAAATTTTAGTTGAAGCTAAAAATCAAGCTCAG
>JBILPO010000449.1:0-2518 GCA_044373805.1 Pelobium sp. | reverse complement strand
AAAGCATCTTCATAAAACTCAAAATAAGCCGAACTTCTGTAACTGGTTTCTAAGCTTAACCAGTGAATACGCTGCCACTTATCTTCATTACTAATTCTTACATCTTTAAATGCTGTACGGGCATTACTTCCTTTTTGCACCGGCACAGTTAAATCTAATTGCCCGTTAGGCCCAGCAATAGAGGTTCTGTTTCTAAAAGTCTGCTTAGGATAATGTTCTTGCTTTTCTATAAATAAGCCAAAATCTTTATACTGATATAGATTTTTAAAAAATTCTACATTGGGAAGATAAAACAAAGGAAGTACAGCGCCTTTTTCCATTTCAAAATTTTTATGTTTGCAAATAATTCCACGAAATTAATGATAAATAAAGGGCTTTCTAAAGTAGCTATATTTTTTTTATACCTTCTTTCTTTACTTCCACTAAGCTTGCTCTATATTCTTTCGGATTTTATTTTCTTTATTTTATTTTATGTTATCAAATACAGAAGAAATGTGGTGTTTAATAATCTAAAAAACTCTTTTCCGCTTAAAAGTGAGGAAGAATTAAAATCTATTGAAAAAACATATTTCAGTTATTTAGCAGATTTAATGGTAGAGACCATAAAAATGCTTTCTGCTTCCCCTCAATTCTTACAAAAACGATATAGCTTAACCAATAAAGACTTAATAGACAAATACGAAAGTGAGAATAGAAGCTACTTAATTGCTGTTGGACATTATGGAAATTGGGAATGGAATACCGTGGTTACCCCTTTAACTTTAAAAGCAAAGCCCCTAATTATTTATAAACCTATGAATAATGAAGATTTTGATAATTTTTTTAAAAAAGCCCGAGAGAAAAGCGGAACGCTTATGATTAGGATGAAATTGGCTTTAAGAGAAATAGTAAAGCGTAAAAATGAGCTCACTGCAACGGTATTTGCATCAGATCAAACTCCCGCACATGGAGACGCACAAGATTGGATTCAATTTTTAAATCAGCCTACATCGGTATTTGTAGGTTTAGAGAAAATAGCCAAATCAACCAATTATCCGATTGTTTTTTGTGATATAAGACGAGTAAAAAGAGGGTATTATTCTTGCGATTTTAAAAGTGTTTGTGAAAACCCAGCTGAAACTGCTGATTTAGAAATTACTAAAAAACATGTTTCTTTGTTAGAAGATAGAATTAACCAAGAACCAGCCTATTGGCTTTGGTCTCATAAAAGGTGGAAATATAAACCTCAAAAAATTAATGAATAGCCCTAAAGTTGCCATTGTTATTTTAAACTGGAACGGCCAAAAATATTTAGAGCAGTTTCTTCCTTCTGTTTTTAATACTAATTACCCAAATGTGGAAATCATTGTTGGAGATAACGACTCTACAGATGAATCTTTAAACTACTTAAATGATCATTATCCTTTAGTAAAAGTCATTAGAAATGAAAAAAACTTTGGTTTTGCCGAAGGTTATAATAAGGTTTTAAACCGAGTTGAAGCAGATTATTTTATTCTTTTAAATTCTGATGTTGAAGTTACTCCAGATTGGATTCAACCTGTTATTAATTTAATGGAAACAGATGATAACATCGCGATAGCTCAACCTAAAATAAAATCATTTTTAAGACGCACCCATTTTGAATATGCAGGAGCAGCAGGTTGTTTTATAGATTATTTAGCTTATCCTTTTTGCAGAGGAAGAATTTTTGATACTGTTGAGGAAGATAAGGGGCAATATGATGGAAATAAAGAGATATTTTGGGCAGCAGGTTGTGCATTATTTATCAAATCATCTGTTTGGAAAAGAGTAAATGGCTTAGATGAAAACTTCTTTGCCCACATGGAAGAAATTGATTTATGTTGGCGAGTAAAAAACCTAGGTTATAAAGTGATGTATTGTGGCGCTTCTACTATTTATCATGTGGGTGGTGGCACCTTAAATGCCGAAAGTCCATTTAAAACTTATCTTAATTTTAGGAATAATCACTACCTCATTAAGAAAAATATTGAACCAAAAAGAGCCATTTTTTTAATCCCTATAAGGTTTTGCCTCGATCTTTTAGCGCTGTTTAAGTTTGCCTTTGAAGGGAAATGGAAAAATGCAATGGCTATTTCTAAAGCGCACCAACATGTGGTAAAAGCATTGTGGAATAAAAAAATAAAGTTTAATAAAGATATATCAGAACAGCCAAACTTAACCGGTATGTATCAACACAGTATAGTTTGGAAGTATTTTGTGAATGGAAAGAGACAGTTTAGTGAACTGGATTAAATTTTAGTTACTAATTTTTTAGATTTTTTAACACGAATTTCACGCATTAGCACTAATATAACGAGATTTTTCAACACAAATTAGAAGGATTTAACAGATTTATGTCTGCAAATTCCGTGAAATTTCTCCTCTTTCTTTACCACTAAATAAAAACCTATCCTACAAAGCTCAACAAAGCCAATTCGTAAGATTTTAATCCAAAACCGGTAATAATACCTTTGCAGTTTTTAGCCATCATACTATGGTGACGAAATTCTTCCCTGGC
>JBILPO010000447.1:0-2528 GCA_044373805.1 Pelobium sp. | reverse complement strand
TTGGGTAAACTATCCATGTGGGTATCAAAATTCCAGAAACGTTTATCTAAAGACCCGTAAGTGATATCAAAAGCGCCCTGACTAATTTCTGAAATTCTTGTTGCTCTTTGAATGAGCTGAAAAACTTCCAAATCTACTTTTACAGGAGCAATACCTGCATTTTCATTAATTAGATTGGTCTGACTATCAGGTTTAAAAGTAGTGAACAATTGTTCAATTCTACTGATTTCGGCTACAGCCTCATTAATTTTTTGTTGTGCAAAATTATCCTCTTCAGCAACAATACTAATCTCAAACTGATTTCCCATCAATTTCATAGACCGCTTAAAAATTTGCTGCTTTGAGGTTAATTCACTTTTTTGCATTTTCTACTTCTTTAACAAAAGCTTCTGGAGATACATTTGGAAAGCCATTCCATTCTTTAATTACCTTTCCGTTTTCATCTAGCAAAACAGTTAAAGGAAAATCGCCTTCGGAATTGTAAAGAATAGCTAAATCGTTATTCTTTTTTAATTGTTCGGCAGATAATTGGTTCTTTTTCAAGCGTGGGAAATCAGCTCTTAACAAAACTAAATTGCTATCGGCATATTTCATAAAGGCTTCTTTTTCAAAAATCTCTTTATGGGTTCTGATGCAGGGTCCGCACCAATCAGATCCAGAAAAATTAATCAGAATATATTTGTGGCTTTCTGTTGCTTTGGTTTTGGCAATAGAAAAGTCGTTTTCCCAAGTATTACCTGTTAATAAAAATGATAGAAAAAATATGCTTAATAGCTTCATCATCTAATTTATGAATAAATACGAAGATTAGAACCCGTTAGTTGTGTTTTATATTGGGCCAATGGTTTAGTAGTTTCAATACCGCTAGAAACCCCAGTTTCTGAGAAAATGGCACCGTGATTTGGGCAGTAAAATTGTTTATTATTTGCTCTGTAAATAACCTTATAAGTTTCGTGTGTGCAAGTTTGAGAAACTGCAATAAAAGTACCACTTGTAGTTTTGGCAATGATTATTCCGTTTGAGTAAATGTAGCCTCCATTTGTGCTTAATGCTGAGTTTGCTGAAGCATTTAAATCTAAAATGAAATCTACATTAGTTGGTGCCGGTGTAGAAGGGCTACCTGTTGAACCTTTAGAACAACCAATGCAGTTAAACACTGCTACTGATGCTGCCCCCATACCAATTGCGGTTAAAAAATCTTTTCTGTCCATAATGCTTTTTTATTATTATCCGTTTAAAATTCTATTTACCCTTAAATATCCTACTTTTTTTTGATTTTAGTCTTTAAAAAAATCAATCAAAATCACTTTTCCGATTAATATTGATGTTTTAAGATTTTCGAATATTCACGTATAAGACAACACTAAAAAACAATACCCTACCTAAGGATTAATTTTTTTTTCTAGTTTTAGCATATCCAATAGTATTCTTTTAAATGCCGCAAGAATCAACAAACATTTGTAACCCTAAAGTTTTTGAAACTGTTTTTAGGACTTATGCAAAAGAGGTTAAACGTTTTGTTTTCTTTAAAACAAGAGATATGGATGCGGCTGAAGACATTGTTCAAGACGTTTTTGTTAAACTTTGGGGAAATTGTAGTCAGGTAGCTTTCCATTCTGTTAAAGGCTATTTATTTACCATTGCTAATAATCTGTTTCTAAATAGTGTAGTACATAAAAAAGTAGTTGAAAAACACCACCAACAATTCTCTAAAGAAGAAACTAGCGAATCGCCAGAATTTATCCTGTTAGAACAGGAGTTTTTAGTGAAACTAGAAACTGCAATTAGTGACTTGCCCCAAAAACAAAGAGAAGTGTTTTTATTAAGTCGAATAGAACAGAAAAAATATAAGGAAATTTCTGAATTATTAGGAATCTCTGTAAAGGCAGTTGAAAAAAGAATGCACTCCGCTCTGTTAGTGTTAAGAGAAAAAATTGGAAACGTTTAAACTGGTTTGACCATAAAAATTAATATTAAAGTAGGGTTTGGACGGGTTGGATTGTATAATGGATGAGATTTAAAAATGGAAAATAAAATTGAAGATATAAATGAGGAAGTTTACTTAGCAAAATGGCTGGCTGGGGAAATTTCTGATGCAGATTTACAACAACTTATATCTGAAAATGATTTTACATCTTTCCAAAAGATAAGAACCGGGATAACCATCTTTGAGCAATTAGAAGCTCCTTTAGATTTTACCTTTCAAAAAATTCAGGATAAAATTAAATCTACAGCAGAAACAAAACCCAAGGCTAGGATTTTAAACCTTTATACTAAAATTGCATTGGCTCTAGCCGCTACAATATTGATATTTTTAAGCATTAACACTTTTTTTAGTGATCAATATAGCATTCATCAAACTGGTTTTGGCGCACAAGAAGTTGTTATACTTTTAGATGGATCTGAAGTGATCTTGAACGCTAAATCTGAACTGAAATACAATAAAAAAACTTGGGATAACAACAGAGAAGTATCTTTACAAGGAGAAGCTTTTTTTAAAGTAAAAAAAGGGAGCAAATTTAAAGTAG
>JBILPO010000446.1:0-2540 GCA_044373805.1 Pelobium sp. | reverse complement strand
TAAAGTTGCTGGCGCTTGATAAGGATTGGAGCCATTGTAAGTAGCAAATCGGTTAGCGTATTGCACCATCTTTTCATCGGTAAAAAAAGACTCATTTGCTTTCGCCATGGTTCTAAAAGCATCAATTTCAAAAAACCTTAAAAAAGATTTAAACGTTTGACGATTGAAAAATGTAGACAAACGATGCAAAGATTTTTCTAAAAAAACCCGATGGGTAATATCGTAAATACGCTCACTCTTGTTTAAAAAGCTTTTAATTTCTTGTGAAGAAGATTTAGTTTTTTTTGCAATTTCGACTCCAAACTGATTAACATCTGATGACGCTTTTAGCATAGTGCCATCATCCCAAAAATAGCGACAAACTTCTTCTAGCTTTTTATACTTAAAGTATACTGATGGATTTTTACCTGCTAATTCAAAAAGTTCATCAACATATTGGGGCATGGTAAATAAACTAGGGCCGGCATCAAAGCGGTAATCTCCTTGTTCAAATTCAGATAACTTTCCTCCGGGGTAACTATTAGCTTCAAAAACCTGCACATCATAACCTTTAAGGGCTAATCTAATGGCTGAACCTATTCCGGCTATTCCGGCTCCTATTATTATGGCTTTTGGCATTCTTACAATAATACAAGAATGAAGTGTAGTTTGTTCACTTAGGCATTAGAAATTATTATTTAAAATATCATTTTAACTGATTTAACAAATTGAATATTTTTTGTCTCATGGCTGTTGTACTTCCCTTATAATTGTTAATCATAATAGAAAAACATACTGGAGATTGCCCATCTACTTTAGAATATCCAGCATAAGCTAAAACATCGGCTATGGTTCCGCTTTTCATTTTTAAGTTATTATTTAAAGGTAAACTCTCTAAATAAGTAGGATACCAAGCTTGGCTTTGAGCGAAAAAAAGTACTTTTGCCATGGTTAAAGTCGTGACTCTACCCGCCGGAGATAAACCGCTTCCATCTCCAATATTTAAGGTCTCTGGGTCAATCCCTTTATCTTCCCAAAACTTCCGCAGCACTTTAATGCCATCAACCGTAGAAGCACTTTTACCAAACTTATTCCCTAAGGTTCTAATCAATTGCTCTCCGTATAAATTGATGCTTTTTTGGTTAAACCAATAAATAATTTCTTTTAAAGGCGGCGAAGTTATAGTGGTTAACAGCGACTTTTTATCGCCATTTTTTTGACCTAATATTCTTGCAGATGTAAAGTCTAAAACTTTAATATTGCTTTTTTGCAGAAACGCCAAAACATCATAAGCCATGGCAAAGGCCGGATCTGGTAAAGAAAGGCCAATCTTTTTCTTCAAATCTATTCCGTAAGTTCCTCTTAGGTAAATGGTAGAAGTATAGGGTGCCGAATAAGCATAAACATTATCTCCCGATCCTATTCCGCTAGTTGTGAGTTCATTTTTAAGGTCTAAAAACGGATAAACTTCTCCGTTTGAGATTTTTACCGTAGAGCCAATAGTTTTACCCGGAGTAAAACTAAGCTCAAACTGGTTTTCTCCCCAGCTTAAAGCCGAAGTGCCTGCGCCGTAATAATTCCCAATATCTTGCCAAATCCAACCAATAGGCAAAGATTGCGTATCCCAGGCGCTGTCATCAGCAATAATTTTTCCGTTAATAGATTGTATTCCGGCTTTCTGCAAAGCAAACAAAATTTGATTTAATACAGATTCTTTGGCGCTTGTTTTCCATCTCGAACTCCCTAATGTAGGGTCACCGCTTCCGCTGATGAAGATATCTCCGTTTAAAATTCCATTTTCTATGACTCCCGAATAAAAAACTTCTGTTTTGTAAGTAAAATCTTCTCCTAATAAAGCTAAGGCTGTTGCAGATGTAATGGTTTTAAGCGTAGAGGCCGGCGCTAATCCAGTGTTTTGATTTCCACCAAAAATTAACTCTCCATTAGTAGAATTTAAAACAGTAAAAGATACGGAGCCATATTTTAGCTGCTCGTCTGCAGAGAATTTATTAAAAGCTACTTGTAATTTTGAAGAAAATGTTTGGGCTTGCGCCGATGTAAAAGTGAATACTAAAAATAAAGATAAAAGAGATGTTATTTGTTTCATTGCTGCAAAATAAGGATAAGCGACAATAGAACGAAGTTTACAGTGAAAAAATTGGATAGATGATAAAGGAACCCGGCGTTTATTTCTACCTTTCTTGCAAAAGCCCAAATTAAATAAACTGGATGGCAGCATTTGTTTGAGCTCTTTTTTATGCTTTTTTGGAAGTATAAAAAAAGCGAGTGCGTACAGCCAGATTAGCGGAACCTATGAATGACGAACCCTGCTTTTCTAAAACAAAAATTTTATATGAAAATAAACCTAAACTATGTAATAAAATGCATTAGCCAATTTAATAGCTTAAACAAGGGGTTTTTTCCTAATTTTTATAATTATAATTACTAAAACGGCAAGAAAAAGTACCCCAAAAAAAAGTAGTTTTAAAATTTTGTAGGACGAATTTGGAGCCTTCACAACTGACCAATTATTATTTTCTACTTTTAGTTTTACTTCATGT
>JBILPO010000445.1:0-2548 GCA_044373805.1 Pelobium sp. | reverse complement strand
CTATTCATACCTATTTATTAAGAGGCTGGAAAAAGCATTTAGAGGTAGATAATTTATTTCATAACTCCGATTTTTTTAAACACCATCAACATCAGATTAAGCTTTGTTTAAAAGACAATCTGATTGGATCTCCTGTTAAGCCTTTCTTTTTAGGACATGTAAGCCTAGAATTAATGCTTGATAGTTTGCTCATCACAAAAGAACTTATCAATGTTAAATCTTTTTACAAACACCTAAACCAGGTTGATATTACAGAAGTCATATCATTTTTAAAGCTTTGCCAAATACCGGATATTAACCAGTTTCTACATTTCTTTACTATTTTTAAAAAGGAAGAATACCTATATAGCTACGCCCAAACAGAAAAAATTACTTACGCCTTGAAAAGAATTTGCATGCGAATTTGGGAGAATCCGTTTACACAAGAGCAAGAAATAGCCTTAACAAAAAGTTTATTAAATTACAAAGATGGTCTCTCAGAAGAATTTATTTTTATATTTGAAACCATTGATGCGCAATTAGATTGATGTTTAAAAAGACCTGCTTCACTTTATTTTTATTTTTCCCAATTGCTCTTTTTTCGCAAACTAGAAAGTATTCTAACGAATTTTTACAAATTGGAATAGGTTCTAGAGCTTTTGCTATGGGGGGATCTGTAATTTCATCAAGCAATGATGTGACTTCTGGCTATTGGAATCCTGCTGGTTTAATGAATATGAAATCTCAAACCCAAGCCAGTTTAATGCATTCTGAATATTTTGCCGGAATTGCTAAATATGACTACGCAGGTTTTGCTACTTTTGTTGCTGATAATACTGCGGTAGTTAGCGCTTCATTAATTAGGTTTGGCGTAGATGATATTCCTGATACCTCTGAATTAATTGACGCCGATGGTAATATTAATTACGATAAGGTAAAATCATTTTCAGCGGCAGACTACGCTTTCTTATTTAGCTACGCCAGAAATGCAAAAGGAAAAAACACCAATGAAAATGGACTGAGTTATGGTGCTAATGTAAAAGTGATTCATCGTAAAGTGGGTGATTATGGTAAATCTTGGGGTTTTGGAATTGACGTTGGAGCCCAATACAAAATTAATCGTTTCACATTTGCCGCAGTTGGAAAAGACATCACCACCACTTTTAATGCGTGGAGCTATAATCCTGAGAAATTCTCAAGCATTTATACCGCAACAGGAAATGATATTCCTGAAAACTCCACAGAAACTACTTTGCCAAGAATAATTTTGGGAGCGGCTTATTCCACTAAAATTTCTGAAAATTTTGGATTAACCAGCGAAGCTAATTTTAACTTTACTACAGATGGTAAACGAAATGTTTTAGTGGCTGCAGATCCTGTAAGTATTGATCCTACCGTAGGCTTTGAAGCCGATTATAAAAAAATCATTTTTTTAAGAACAGGTATAAATAATATCCAAAAAACCACAGATTTTAACGGCTCTCAAAAATTCGCTTTACAGCCAAATTTGGGTGTAGGTATTAAAATTAAAAACTTTTCTATTGATTATGCCCTTACTGATATAGGCAACCAAAGTGACGGACTTTACAGCAATGTGTTTTCTATCCGTTTAGATTTCGATAAAAAATAATAATGGATAATTTAACCAGTGCAATTGGCTTTTTGGCAGCAATAGGCACAACCGCATCATTTGTGCCTCAAGCATTAAAAATTTTTAAAACACGAGACACTAAAAGCATTTCGCTTTCGATGTATCTCATGTTTATTTCTGGGGTATTATTATGGTTGGTTTATGGCATCATTAAACAAGATATTCCGATGATCATAGCTAACGGAATAACTTTAGTTTTCGCAGGAATTATCCTCTACTTTAAAATAAAATATCCTTAAACCAATGTTCTTAATTTAAAGTGTAGCCATATACCCTCTAAATTTTGCTATTAACATTTTATCATATCCATAAACATCTTTAGAAGATATTAAGTTACCTGCATCATCTGTCCAAGCGGTATAATAAGAAATAAAGACCGGAACAGGATTTTTAACCTTTACCCATCTAGATTCTGCTACTCCTCCTGCAGAGGCAGCTTCTGTTTCTTTTATTATTTTATTTGTTTCCCTTTCACTCTCTACTAAAAAAGAAGCCAGTTTCATAGGTTCTTGCACTCTTATACAACCATGACTCACTGCTCGCATACTTTGTTGAAACATGGCTTGTGCTGGGGTGTCATGCAAATAAATAGCAAAAGGATTTTTAAATATAAATTTAATTTGACCTAAAGAATTATCAGCTCCGGGATTTTGCTTGAAAGAATATTCTCCAGCCTGGGCGCTATTCCAGTCAACAGATTCTGGATCTACCAAAGCACCACCTTTGTAAGCCACCATATTATTTCCTTCCAAATAAGAAACATCACTTCTTAATCTATCTAGAATTTCATTATTAGCAATACTTTCTGGAATGTTCCAAACCGGGTTAACTTGCATACGATCCACCGTTCCACTTAAAATAGGAGTTTCGTGTCCTACCTCACCAACACAAACTTTCATTTGAAATATAGAAGTGTTA
>JBILPO010000050.1:0-9025 GCA_044373805.1 Pelobium sp. | reverse complement strand
ACAGGCGGTACTCAAACTAATGCTGCTGGTGTTTATTCTTTAAATGTTTCTTCCGCGGAAGCAGTATTAGTATTTTCTTATTTAGGGTATGCCTCCCAAGAAATTCAGGTTAACGGCAGAACTACCATCAACGTAACTTTAAAAGAAGACAAAACCAGCTTAGAAGAAGTTGTTGTTATTGGTTACGGTACACAAAAAATAACTAAAGTTTCTGGCGCAATATCTACTGTTAAAGGTGCTGATATTGAAAAATTAAATCCAGTAAGGGCAGAAGACGCTGTACAGGGTAGAGCTTCTGGTGTTACAGTAATCTCTCCGGGCTCTCCGGGCGCTAAGCCTACCTTTTTAGTTAGAGGTATACCTTCTTATTCTGGTAATGATCCGGTTGTGGTTGTAGATGGATCTATCCAAACGTTAGATGACTTAAATTCTATCAATGCTGCAGATATTGAATCTATTAGTATTTTGAAGGACGCTGCTACAACGGCTATTTATGGTATTAAAGGGGGTAACGGTGTTATAATTGTAACCACCAAGGGGGGTAAGAAAAACCAAAAAACAGAGTTCACTTACGGCAGTTCTTACGGCAATCAAGAAGTAATGAACACAATAGGTGTTTTAAATGCTTCTGAATACGGTGCTATAATTAATGAAGGAAGTGTAGCTTCTGGAGGAGGAATCATCTTTCCAAATTTATCTGTTTTGGGAGTAGGTACTAACTGGCAAAATGAAATTTTTAAAAATGCCACAATGCAATCTCATAATTTGACAGCTAAAGGTGGAAGTGATAAAATGACTTATTTTGTTTCTGGTGGTTATTTAGGCCAAGATGGTATAGTTGGAGGTGGTCAAAAATCTTACTTCAACAGATCTAATGGTACCATTAACCTTTCTTTTGATTTAACTTCTAAGCTTAAATTTATAGCAAATACAAGTTTTGTTAATATTAAAGGCGCAGGCGTTGCAGAGAACTCAATCAATAGTGTTATTTCAAACGCTTTAAATTATGATCCTACAGCACCAATTTTAAATACAGTTGCTAATACTTATGGTAAGTATTCAGTAAGTAATAATATTTTATCTGAAATCTATAATCCATTAACTCAGTTAGATGATACTCATAATGAGTCTAATACTAATAAGTTATATGGAAAATTTGAATTGAATTATCAAGTGTTAAAGAACTTTAGTATTACTTCAAGATATGGTTATACCAATACTGATGTAAGTACTAAAAGTTTTGTTCCTTTATCTTACTATGGTTCAGGGCATATTAACTCAACATTAAATGCTGATGGTACTCCAAAACCAGGCTCTCACAATAGTGTAGCAGAAGGTAAAGTGAATTATTATAATTTTACTTTTGAGCAATTTGGTAACTATAACTTTAAAATTAATGAGGATCATAAGTTTGAAACCATTGCTGGTTTTTCTTTAGGAAAAAACACAGGTAATGCCATAGATGGTTCAAGACAAGATGTTCCTTTTAACTCTTGGGATTTTGCAGATATTTCTTCTGCTACGGGTATAGCTCCAAACTCTGGTATTTCTGTAGGGTCATATCAATACGAGTTTAGAAATCTCTCATTCTTTGGGCGTATCAATTATGATTTTAAAGACAGGTATTTGGTGTCTTTCTCTGGTAGAAGAGATGGTTCTAGTAATTTTGGTAGAAATAACAAGTTTGCTAATTTCTACGCTGGGTCTTTAGGTTGGATTATTTCTGAAGAAAGTTTCTATAAATCAGAATTTTTCGATTTCTTAAAATTAAGAGGTAGTTATGGTGTAACAGGTAATGATAAAGCTCCAAGACAATTCTCAAGAATTTCAACAGATATCTACAGTTATAACTTAGGTCAAAACTCAGGCTATACTTTTGGAAATGAAGCCACTTCTATAGGAGCTACTATTGCATCTTACAGAAACGATGCCCTTGCTTGGGAAAAGCAAAAGCAATTGAATGCTGGTTTTGATTTAAGATTCTATAGAAGTAAGTTTTCTTTAACTGCTGATTATTTCCAAAAAGATATTAGCGGGTTATTGTTTCAACCATCATTATCTCTTTATTTAGGAACAGCAGCAGCTCCAACTGCTAACGTTGGAACTACTAAAACTAGTGGTATAGAATTAAATTTAGGATTCAATGATAAGATTGGAAATGACCTTACAATAGGTTCTAACTTAGCTTTTACCACAGCCAAAAATGAAGTTACCGAAACTAGTAACGGCATAATTGCAGGTGGTGGTTATGGTATTCCAGGTCAAGCGGTAACCAGATTTGAAAAAGGATTCACTCCAGGTTATTTCTTCGGTTACCAAACAGCTGGTTTATTCCAAAATCAAACTGAAATAACCAACAGCGCTACTCAAGCAAATGCACAGCCTGGAGATATCAGATATGTTGATTTGAATAATGATGGCGTAATAAATGATAGCGATAAAACTAAAATTGGAGATCCTTTCCCAACATTTACTTTAGGATGGGGATTAAACTTAGCCTATAAAGGGTTTGATTTTACCACGTTTGTTTACGCTTCTGTTGGGAATGATATTTACAGAGCTTATGAAAGAAACTTAGCTATGACTAACAAGTTTAGAGGTGTTTTAGCAAGATGGACAGGTGAAGGAAGTACAAATGATGCCAATAACCCTAGATATAGTTTTGTTGATGGAAACGTGAATACAAGAGTATCTGATAGGTATGTAGAAGATGGTTCATTTGCTAAAATTAAGAATATTCAATTAGGCTATGCTTTACCAACGTCTTTATTAAAAAGCAAAACAATTTCTAGAATTCGTGTTTATGCTCAAGTTAAAAACGCATACACTTTTACTAAATATTCTGGTTATGATCCTGAAATATCAGGAGGAATTTTTGATACAGGCATAGATCGTGGGGCATATCCTCAAGCAAGAACTTATTCAATGGGAATTGATGTTAAATTCTAAACCCTTAAAGAACGTTAAAATGAAAAAGAATAAATATATAATAGCTTCTCTATTAGTAGTATTAATGACTACAGGTTGCGAAAAGTTTGTGGACTATAGTCCAAAAGAAGATTATGCAATAACTGCAGACGATTATTTAGTTACAGTAGATGATTATCAGAAAATGGTAATTGGCTGTTATTCTCCTTTACAATGGTTATGGGCAAGTCCTGTAATTGGCGATATCGCATCGGATAATTCTGTTACCGGAGGAGAAAACGCGACAGATCAAATTGGTTTACAACAAATGGATGATTATCAGTTAAATCCAAATAATGCAAATCTTACTGAAACTTGGAAATCTTGTTATGAAGGTATTAACAGGGTAAATTACCTTGTTGAGAATAAAGCAAAATTAGATTTTACAGGGAAGGATGCGCTTTATGGAGAGATTCATTTTTTAAGAGCTTATTACTATTTTGAATTGGTAAGATTTTTTGGAAATGTGCCTCTTTTTACCAGCAAAAGACTTTCTGTTTCTGACTCTAAAGGATATCCAAGAGCTCCAAAAGCAGATGTTTATAAGCAAATAGAAGCAGATTTAAATAGTGCAATTGGTGTTTTACCTAACGCAAATGTTCAAAAGGGTAGAGTTACTAAATATGCAGCTCAGGCTTTATTAGGTAAGGTTTTATTATATCAAGGTAATGAAACTGATAATAAGGGAAAATTTGCAGCCGCAGCTACGATGTTAGAAAACGTTGTAAACGGACCTTTTAGTTTAGTAACAAATTACAGAGATATCTTTTTACAATCTGGTGAAAACGGACCAGAATCTGTTTTTGAAATTCAGTATTCAAATGCTAGTCCTTTCTATGATTGGTCTAATCCAGGAAGAGGTCAGGGTAATTTGGCTGTACAAGTTTGTGGAATTAGAAACTTAGAAGGAAGCAGCCCTTACGGACAAGGTTGGAGCACTAACTTACCAACTCAAAATTTAGCGAATGCTTTTACAGCAGGAGATACTAGAAAAGCAGTTACTATTTTAGATATCGAAGCTTACAAAACAGCAAACCCAGGTTTTAACATTAAATATTTGGTGGCTCCATACAAAAATACAGGGCTGTACAACCAAAAGTATTTACCAAGAAAAGGAGAAACTTCTGGTCAGGTTGAGTTAAATTATTTAAATAATTTTAGAGTAATTCGTTTCGCTGATGTTTTATTGATGGCTGCAGAAGCTAACAATAGAGCTACAACACCAAATGATACAAAAGCTCAAGGTTATTTAAATAGAGTTCGTCAAAGAGCATTTGCAGATCAGTTACACAACATTACCTTAACAGGAACAGCTTTAAGACAAGCTATTTGGGATGAGAGAAGATTGGAGCTAGGTATGGAAGGCGATCGCTTTTTTGATTTGGTAAGAACTGGTCAGGCCGCAGCAAAAATCACTGGTTTTGTTACAGGTAAAAATGAGGTTTTTCCAATTCCTCAACAAGAAATTGATATCTCTGGTTTAACACAAAACCCAGGATATAACTAACTCATTAATCATTTAAAACTAACGATCATGAATACTATAAAATATTTTTTGAGCATCGTGTTTTTATTTGCCGTTGCCACAGGCTGTAAGAAAGAAAATTATGATGATATTTCTTTTTTAAATAGCGCTACAGTATCAGGTAAATTGACTGCTCTTTTTGATATCACACAAGATAACACTGGTTTAGTAACCATTACTCCAAACGGAGAAGGCATTACTACTTTTTCAATTTATTACGGACATGGACCTGCAGTTGCTGTAAAAGTTGCTCCAGGGAAAAGTACACAACATGTTTATCCAGAGGGAGTTTTTACTGTTAGAATTATAGGTTACAATGCCGTTGGTGTAGCTACTGAAGCTACACAACAATTAACAGTTTCTTTTAAGGCGCCAGAAAATCTAGAAGTTACTTCTAGTATAGACGCAGTAAATAACTTTAAATTAAATGTTTCTGCAAAAGCTTTATATGAGACCCTTTTTAAAGTTTATTTTGGAGATGGTGGTCCTAATGAAGTGCCTATGTCTTTTTTAGAAGGAGAAACGGTAAGTCATACTTACGCGGTAGTTGGTAGCTATACATTAAAAGTAGAAGCGTTAAGCGGAGGTGCTGCAAAAACAGTTTTTACGAAAACTATTTCTATTACAGACCCTGTTTTATTGCCAATTAATTTTCAATCAGCTAGTGTAGATTATACATTTTCTAACTTTGATGGTGGTGCAGTTACTAAAATCACTAATCCTCAATCTAATGGTCTTAATACAAGTACTGTAGTAGGTAAGATGATTAAAAGTGCTGGGCAAACTTGGGGCGGAAGCTTGATAAAATTAGGGAATAATATTGATTTTTCTTCTAATAAAGTCTTCAGAATGAAAGTTTATTCTCCAAGAGTTGGCGCTAAAGTTCTTTTAAAAGTAGAAAATTCAGCAAATACCGGTATAGCTTTTGAAAAGCAAGTGTTAACCACCGTTGCAAATGCTTGGGAAGATCTAGTGTTTGATTATAGAGCTATTGATCTTAGCGGAAGTAAAACTTACAACAATGTAATATTGATTTTTGATAACGGGACGAGTGGTGATGGAAGTGCTAATTTTACTTGGTTGTTTGATGATATCAGATTAACTAACCAAATTCCAACTAGCGTTTTATCATTGCCAGTTAATTTTGATCAAGCAGGGGTTAATTATGCGGTAACAGATTTTGGAGATAACCAATCATTTGAAGCTGTAGACCCTACAAATGGAGCTAATAAGGTTACTAAAACAATTAAACCTACTGGCGCTCCAACTTGGGCCGGTACAACTATTGGATCTTATTTCAGCTCTAAAATACCTCTTACTACTACGCAAACACAAATGAGCATCAGAGTTTACTCTCCAGCCGCTGGTATAAGAGTAAGATTAAAAATTGAAGATCATACTAACAATACTAAATCTGTGGAAACAGAAGCAATGACATTAACTGCAAATGCATGGGAAACATTGATTTTTGATTTTGCTAATCAGTCTGCTGGTACAGCCGCTTTAAACTTATCATATAACTATGATATGGCATCTGTATTTTTTGATTTTGGCAAGGAAGGAAGCGGAAAAATATTTTATTGGGATGATGTACAGTTCTTAACTGCAAATGTAACTCCTGATTATTTGTCTCTTCCATTAGACTTTCAATCCACTAAAATTAATTATGCATTTACAGATTTTGATGGTGGAGCTGTAACAGTTATTAATAATCCACATTCAGGCGGTATAAACACCAGTTCTAAAGTTGGTAAAATGGTAAAAAGCGCTGGAGCAGTTTGGGGTGGAAGTTTAATAGAAATGGTAAATCCAATAAATTTGTCTGTTAAAAAGACCTTTAAAATGAAAGTTTATTCCCCAAGAATTGGTGCAAAAGTTTTACTTAAAGTAGAAGGACCTAATGCTAATTATGAAAAAGAGGTGGCTACTACTACGGCAAATGCATGGGAAGAATTGACATTTAATTATAGTGCTGTTCCGGCAGGTTTCTATACTAAAGTTGTTTTGATATTTGACTTAGGAACTATTGGAGATGGCTCTGCAAACTTCACATTTTACTTTGATGATATCACTCTTAATTAACGATAAAAATTAAAATCATGATAAATAAAATTAAATCACTGATCATAGTTTTTTTAATCACAGGAATAAGCCTTAGTTCTTGTAAAAAAACTGAATATTCATTTGGGGAGTTAAAATCTCCTTCAGATGTTGTTTTAACAACTGTAATTGCTGGCTTAAGTACAGCCAATCCATTCGGTAATGGCACAGGTGTTGTGGCAATTACCACTACAGCTACAAATGCAATCACTTATAATGTAGATTTTGGTGATGGGATCACTAAAGTTGTTCCAACAGGAACAATTAATTATAAATACACCACGCCAGGAACTAATGAATATACCATAACCGTTAATGTGGTAGGAACTGGCGGTATTATTTCAACATCAAGTAAAAAAGTAAAAGTGTTTGTTGCTTTTGAAATCCCTCCTGCAATGTTAAGTGCTTTGACTGGAACGGGATCTAAAATTTGGGTTACAGACCAAAATGCAGGTGGACATTTCGGGGTTGGGCCTGCTAATGGTTTTGATCCTTCATATTATTCGGCTACTCCAAACTCTAGAGAAGCTTGTGCGTATGACGACGAGATTACTTTCTCTAAAGACGCCAATAATAATGTTTTTATGACGATAAATAACAAGGGTGCATCTTTCTCTATTGGAGCAGCAACATCTTTTTATGGCTTTGGTGGTGGAGATGGCTGTTATGCAATTAACACTGGTGGCACTAGAAAATTAGCCTTTAGTAATGCAACTACAGGTTCTACAAGTGCTAATTCTACAACAATACAATTTGCTGTACCTGGTAATGGAATCATAAATTTTGGTACTGGAGGCACCACTTATGAGGTTTTAGCTTTTACGGCAACAACTATTTCATTAAGAAATATAGGTGCTGACGGAAATTCATGGTATCAAAAATTAAAAGTTAAATAGTTTTAAAATGACATATTTTAAAAACACGCTCATTTTAATCTGCTTGTTTATAACTACAAGTAGTTGTAAAAAAGCAGATTCTAATAGTGGGAAAACAAATACAGCACCTACTAATTTAGAGGTAAACGCAGTGATTAGTACAGATGGAAGCGGGACAGTGGTATTTACTGCAAAAGCTCAAAACGCGGTTAATTATGATTTTGAGTTTGGTGATGGTGTTGTGAAATCTGAAGCTTCTGGCGTAATTAATTACCAATATACATTGTTAGGTAATAGCACCTATAATGTAACCGTTACCGCTAAAAGCAGCGCTAATTTAACCACTAAAAAGTCTATTCAGGTTACTGTAAACGTAATTGCCAATATAGCGGGTTTAGTTTGGTCTGACGAGTTTAATACTGATGGCGCACCTAACCCTGCAAAATGGGGTTATGATATAGGTACTGGTTCAAATGGATGGGGTAATGCAGAATTGCAATATTACACCAATCGTTCTGATAATGTAATTGTACAAAATGGAGTTTTGAAAATAAAAGCCATTAAAGAAAATTACAGTGGAAGCGCTTACACCTCGGCTAGAATATTAAGCAAAAACAAATTTGCTTTTACCTATGGAAAAGTAGAAGTAAAAGCAAAGATGCCAGTTGGTGTAGGTACATGGCCGGCAATTTGGATGTTAGGTAGCAATATAGATAATGTTTCTTGGCCAGCCTGTGGCGAAATTGATATTATGGAACATCTTGGAAGAGATTTGAATAATATCTACGCTACATTACATTATCCAGGTCGTTCTGGAGGAAACGCAAATGGACAAACTAAGAGGATTGCAAATGCAACCACAGAATTTCATATCTACAGTTTAGAATGGTCTGCCTCAACAATTAAAATGTTTGTTGATGGCCAACTCATTCATTCAGTTACCAATTCAACAGCTATACCATTTAATCATGATTTCTTTTTTATCATGAATTTGGCCATGGGTGGTGCTTTTGGCGGCGCTGTAGATCCCGCATTTACAAACGCAACCATGGAAGTAGATTACATTAGAGTTTACAAATAATTAGATTAAGATTATGTTTAACTAAAGTGGAAGTATTAAATTTTAATACTTCCATTTTATTTTATTCATCCATTAGGCTTCATTCCTTAAATAAATACTTTACAATGAAATATAACCTTCGTTATTTTTTTTCTGCCCTTATTTTTTTATCAACCTTATCAATAGGATCATTAAAAGCCCAAAATCTTAGCAATGCAAATACTGTAGATGCTAAAGTGAGTGTGCTATTAAAAAAGATGACGCTACAAGAAAAAGTAGGTCAAATGGCACAAATTACTTTAGATGTAATTACTAAAGGTAAAGACCGTTTTAGTAGTGATGAACCAGTTTTATTAGATGAGGAAGCTATGAAAAAAGCTTTTGGGGCATACAAACTTGGTTCGGTTTTAAATACTGCAAATAACAGAGCTAGAACACCAGAAACTTGGTTTAGAATCATCAGTGAAATTCAAAACGCAGGAAAAGGCAGATTAAATA
>JBILPO010000443.1:0-2556 GCA_044373805.1 Pelobium sp. | reverse complement strand
TATGGAAGACCAAGTAAGAGTAACCGCTAAAAAGATTGACGATTTACAGGCTACCATTCAGCTTTGTAGAACAGATGATTTTGGGCAGCCTTTGCAATATATTAATATGAGAAACTAACTAACTAACTAACTAACCCTCTTGTTCTGGTTCTTTAATATCTTCAATATCAATAATGTATTTGTTTTGAATTAAGAAATCAAACAAAGGTTTGGCTGATGCCGATACATCTAAATTTTTTGTGGTTACAATGCTTTTATTTTTAATATCTCTATACGGATAAGTTAATAACTTCACATTACCGCTAAATAAATCACTTATGTAGGCCAATAATTCATTGGTATAATTTTCTCCATAATTCTCTGAAGAGAAAATATGCTTCAAATTAGAAATATTAGTGGTAATGCCCACGCTTTTAGGCTTGCATTTGGCTAAATATTTAGCTAATTTGTTATGGCGGTTAAAGTTAGAAATGATAACAGCATGTCCCATTTCCATAATTTCATTAGCTCTTTTTGCTACTCTGTTTAACAAATCACCATCTTCAACCTGAATTTTGTCCATCATGTTATTCAGCGTAAGCTCGGCCATGGTTAATAACTCTACATCACCAATTTCCATGTAAGCTTTGTATTGGACTACTGCATGGTTAAAAAAATCAAAATCTGGTTTAGATTTTTGGTTAAACCTAGTTCTTAATATCATCACATGCTGCTTATACATTAAGTCTTTAGCTTGCATTACCCCTTCTTTTGGAATAAAAACTGCAGCACTAGAAAACCCTTTTTGAATTAAAAAAAGATTCACCAAAACTTCATCTAAATTTTCAAAAGCAGGACCTTTAACACTTATTAAATCTATTTCTACAGAACCTGTACTTAAATTATCAGCTAAAGATTCTATCATTCTTTGCGGCTCTTTATGATAATTAAAAGCAGCATAAACCAAATTTACGCCTAAAATACCAAGTACATTTTGTTGCAAAGAGGCATCACTATCTAACAATCTTACGTGAAAAATAATTTCATTTGCAGGGCCAAAGGGTTCTAATTGGAATTTGATCCCCAACCAACCATGCGGATCGTTAGATTTATTATAGTTTAAAGTAGTGACGGTATCAGCAAAAGAAAAGAAAGTACGTGTTTTATATTTATCGCCTAATAATCTATCGCCAAGGAGTTGAAATTCATGATCTAGCATTTTCTCTAACCTAGATTTAGAAACATACCTACCCGATTCTTCTAAACCATAAATTTCATTACTAAAGGTCATATCATAAGCCGACATGGTTTTAGCAATAGTACCAGAAGCAGCGCCAGCGGTAAAAAAATTACGAGCCACTTCTTGTCCTGCGCCAATCTCGGCAAAGGTTCCATAAATGTTCTCGTCTAAATTTATTTTTAAAGCTTTACGGCGGGTATCTAATACTTCTAATATCATATTTGCAAATGTAGAAAATATTGAAGAATCTATCTAAAAAAAGCAATCCCAACTATATAATTGTCGGGATTGACTCACTTTAACCACTATACAAAATTTTACTTTACTGAAATTTCTCTCGTTTGAATTTAGCATCTTCTTTTTTAGTTATCTCACCAGCCTCCTATGTAGCCACAATATCAGCGTGATCTTTAAATTAAAGTAAATTAAAAGATTTTATAGCGGATGATGAATAAACTTTTTTGATCTATTTTTTACGGTCGTTAAATTTTACTAAAGTCATTTATGTCCTCCTTATTTTATAATATTGTTAGATATTTATGCTTTTTCAACACTTAGGCCGAAGCTTTAACTTCCTATTTATATAGACTTTTTGGCTATTTAAGAATAAAAAAAAGCAACATAATTACCGAAATGAGTAAAAACATTAGTCTAAACGACTTTAAATACAAAACACCCATTCCCATCAGGTTTTCTGATATGGATTTATTTGGACATGCTAATAATGCCATCTTTCTTACCTATTTTGAGCAAGCCCGTTCTAATTACTGGAACGAAATTATTAAGTGGGATTGGAATGCGATGGGAATTATTTTAGCTAAGGCTGAGGTAGAATTTTTAAAACCTATTGTGCTCAGCGATGAACTTTTTGCTTATGTAAGAACCAGCAGAATTGGTAATAGCAGTTGGGATATAGAATATTTATTGGTGACTCACAATAACGATGAAGCCGTCATAAAAGCAAAGGGAAAAACCATTCAGGTTTGTTTTGATTATAAAAGTAACCAATCGGCTCCTATCCCCGAAAGGGAAAAACAAACTATGATTAATTTTGATGGTTTATGAGTTTTAGTTTAAATTTTGAAGTAAGAGATTATGAGTGCGATATGCAAGGAATTGTAAATAACGCAGTTTATCAAAATTATTTAGAACACGCCAGACATAAATTTTTACAATCTGTAGGTTTAGATTTTGCACAATTGCATCACGAAGGCATAGACCCTGTGGTATATAGAATAGAAATTGATTATAAAAAATCTTTAAAAAGTGGCGATGTATTCTCTGTAAGTTTAACCGTGGAAAGAGAAGGAAACCTGAAGTTTATTTTTAACCAAAGC
>JBILPO010000444.1:0-2556 GCA_044373805.1 Pelobium sp. | reverse complement strand
CCAAAGGATTAGCTACTGTTTGTTGTAAAGAAAATCCTAAGGCTACAATAAACAAACCGCTCAACATTAAAGGAAATGAGCCTAAATTTGCCGCGGGATAAAATAATAAGGTGCCCACAGCTGAAATGATTAAGCCTAAAGCAAGACCATTTTTATATCCAATTTTATTGATTAAGTCTTTTTTCAACAATACGGATATTCCCATATAAATTAAAGAACCCACGGTATAAGCTATATAAAATGCTAATGAAACCCATTGGCTTTGGCTTTGAGTTAAGTCAAAGGCTTTTTTAAATACCGGAATTAAAATATCATTACTGGCTGCAACAAAGCCCCAAAAAAAGAATACTGTAACTAATGGAATAAACTGCGCCCATTTAGTTTTTAAATTTTGTTCCATACTAAGATTTAGCCTTTAGAATTTTTAAAATAAATTTATAATTATGGACTAACATAATTCATTTTTTCCAGAATCGTTATATATTTAAATTTTTTCCATTTAAAAATTAAACTAGGGTTTTACTTTTGAAAATCGCATATTCGCATTAAAAGGTAAACCATTTAAAAACATTCATGTTAGAACTTATCGTTTATGGGATTGGCTTAGGTATAGTATTGTCGTTTTTAACCGGACCAGTTTTTTTTGCCTTAATCAAAACAAGTATAGAGAAAGGTTTTTACGCTGGCGTGGCCTTAGCGTCTGGTGTTGTGATTAGCGATTTGGTGTATGTAGCGATTACCTTATTTGGCACTTCCTTACTCAGTTTTGAAAGCACTTATCGCATTCCAATTGGCATTGTGGGCAGCGTAGTTTTGATGAGTATTGGTTTATATTACCTACTCAAAAAGGTAAAAATAAATTACGATGAAATTCCATCTAAAACAAAGCATGCCGGCTACTTTTTTAAAGGTTTTTTCATGTGTATTTTTAATCCCTTTCTTTTACTGTATTGGGTGAGTGTAACTAGTGGAGTATATTCTGTTTATGGAGATTTAACCTCTAAAGAAGTCATTCCTTTTTTTGGCGCTATTTTAATTACCTTATTTGGGATGGATACTTTAAAGGCCTATGTATCTCACAGAATGCGCTATAAAATCAAGGAAAAATCTATTCAAAACCTCAACAAGATTGCTGGAGTTTTGATTATTATTTTTGCGCTAAAACTGATATATAATTTGATTTTTTCGGATACGCTGATTTAATTTGGTTAATGGTCAATAGTAAATGGACCTTAGACCACAAACTATCGACCATAGTTTATCAAACATAAACCATTGACTGCAGGCTATAAATAAGCTCTATTATTTTTACCTTCTTTCCAATTCATAAAAGCCTTATTTACCACTTTATTTCCCCCCGGAGTAGGATAATTTCCGGAGAAATACCAATCGCCTAAATGATTTGGACAAGCCTCATGTAAATTTTCTAAGGATTGATAAATCACTTCTACTTTAGACGAGATCTCTTTAGGTGTGATAATCTCTGCTATTTTAGCCGAAATTTCTTCGGGACTAAAAGGAGCATATAACTCTTTAACATGATTGATTACTTCTTCTTTTGGTGCATCAGCCTGAGCTAAACATTTTGTATAAACATCATCAATCAGTTGATGCATGCCACGCTCCTTTAATAACTGAATTGTAGCATCAAATGCAACAAACTCTCCCATACGGCTCATGTCAATACCATAACAATCTGGGTAACGAATTTGAGGCGCTGATGAAACAATAATAATTTTCACAGGTCCTAATCTGTCAAAAATCCTTAGAATGCTTTGTTTCAAAGTTGTTCCTCTTACTATAGAATCATCTAAAGCAACAATAGTATCTACACCACGTTTTACCAAACCGTAAGTAGTATCATAAACATGGGCAACCATATCACTTCTATCTGCATCTTGGGTAATAAAAGTCCTCATTTTTACATCCTTAATAGCAAGTTTTTCTACCCTTGGCGTAATTTTAAGAATCCTATCTAATTCCTGGTCTGTTAAATTATCACGGCTATGCACTAAGGCATCTCTTTGTTTTTTTCTATTGTAAGAGTGTAACCCTTCTACTAAACCATAAAAAGCAACTTCTGCTGTATTTGGAATATAAGAGAAAACGGTATGCTCTAAATCATGATCTACTCTATCTAAAATTTTTGAAGTCAGTAAATCACCTAATTTTTTACGCTCACGGTAAATATCTGCATCACTACCTCTAGAAAAATAAATACGCTCAAAAGAACATGCTCTTCTTTCCTTCGGTGCAATAATTTGTTCAATCGTATACCCGCCTTTATCGTCTACAATCAATGCATTGCCTGGCATCAACTCATGCACTTCGTTCTCGCCTACATTGAATGTAGTGCGAATTGCAGCTCTTTCGCTGGCAGCTACAATCACTTCTCCGTCAATATAATAATAGGCTGGGCGAATACCATGTGCATCGCGCATAATAAAACTATATCCATTACCAACTAGTCCACCAATGGTAAAGCCACCATCAAACATTGGGACAGCTTGCTTTAATACTTCCGAAATATTTGGGCTATTGGGATTTTTACTTTCT
>JBILPO010000442.1:0-2557 GCA_044373805.1 Pelobium sp. | reverse complement strand
CGTTAATTTTTACCAAATCAGTTAAAGCCTTATTACCAGAGAACACCAAATCAAAAGGAACTGACGGATCATAGCTTTCGGGAAATTTTTGTGCAACAGCTTTGTTAAAAACATCATGTCGGGCAGATGTTAAACCATTAGAACCCATTCCGCCATTATATTCTTTTTCGTATGTAGCTTGTCCGGATGAGGATAGCCCAACAATTACATCGCCAGCTTGGATAGTGTGATTAGAAATGATATCTTCTCTTTTCATTCGGCAGGTTACTGTAGAATCTACAATAATGGTTCTCACAATATCACCTACATCTGCGGTTTCTCCACCTGTAGAATAAATATGGATACCCATTTCTCTTAATTCGGCTAAAATTTCTTCAGTACCGTTAATAATTTCCGCAATTACCTCTCCGGGGATTAAGTTTTTGTTTCTGCCAATGGTAGAGGATAATAAAATATGATCTGTAGCGCCCACGCAAAGTAAATCATCTAAATTCATGATGATGGCATCTTGCGCTATGCCTTTCCAAACAGACAAATCACCGGTTTCTTTCCAATAGATATAAGCTAATGAAGATTTTGTTCCTGCTCCATCAGCATGCATGATGTTGCAATAGTTGGCATCATTACCTAAAATATCTGGAATAATTTTGCAAAAAGCCTGTGGGAAAATCCCTTTATCTATATTTTTTATGGCTTGATGAACATCTTCTTTGCCTGCCGAAACGCCACGTTGGTTGTATCTATTATCACTCATGTTGGTGTAAAGATATTAAAAAGCTTAAAGTTGAAAGTAAAAAGGTGAAATTGATGGCTGAAATTGTGATTTTGTTGCGTTAAGGATGGAAATGGATACCGGCCAGTGGCTAAGGCATTGTGTAGTATGAATGTACAGCCTGTAAAAACGCCCAAATAAAAAAACCGTTCCCTTTTACAGAAACGGTTTTTTGCTTTACGCTTTTAGCTTTATTTGATAAATAACAATTCTCTGAACTTTGGTAAAGGCCAAATGTTATCATCAACTAATAATTCTAATTTATCTACATGATAACGAATAGGTTCAAAGAAAGATTTAACTTTTTCGTCATAAGCAATTGCTTTTTCACGACTATCTTCTAAAACATTAGCTAGTTTACGTTCATCAATCATGGTAACAACGTTCTTTTTGATAAAGTTTACATGCTCAGATATTTGTTTGATGATCATCATTTGAGCATCGTAAGCATCTTCTCCTAAGCCTATATCTTTTAATCCTTTCACGTTTTCGATCATAGAAGTTTGATATTTAATGGCTGCTGGTATCACCACATTGGTTACCAGTTCTCCAATTACACGAGCTTCAATTTGAAGTTTTTTGTAATAATCTTCTAATAAAATTTCATGACGAGCATGTGCTTCTCTTACACTAAATACACCTGTATCTTGAAATAATTTAACCGATTTATCTGTAATTAAAGCATCTAAAGCTTTAGGGGTTGTTTTAATGTTTGCTAATCCGCGTTTTTCTGCTTCTTCAGCCCACTCATCACTATATCCATTTCCTTCAAAGCGTATATTTTTAGATTCTTTAATGTATTTTTTGATCACAGTTAAAAGAGCAACATCTTTTTTATCTCCTTTTTTGATTAATTTATCTACATCAGCTTTAAATTTTATTAACTGATCTGCCATAATCATGTTTAAAACAGTCATTGGGTTAGACGAGTTAGAAGAAGAACCAACCGCTCTTAATTCAAATTTATTACCTGTAAAAGCAAAAGGAGAAGTACGGTTTCTATCTGTGTTATCTAATAAGATAGAAGGAATCTTAGGAATGCTATGCCACATGGTATTTTCTTCCTTGGCTTTTTTGCTAATTCTTGAAGTTTCAATTTCGTCTAAAACATCATTTAACTGGCTACCTAAGAAAATAGAGATAATTGCAGGTGGGGCTTCATTAGCACCTAATCGGTGATCGTTATTTACTGATGCAATAGATGCTCTTAATAAATCGGCATGCTCATGAACCGCTTTAACCGTATTTACAAAAAAGGTTAAAAACATTAAGTTGTTCTTTGGAGTTTTGCCTGGTGCTAGTAAGTTTTTACCTGTATCCGTAATTAAAGACCAGTTATTGTGTTTACCAGATCCATTTACACCTGCATAAGGTTTTTCATGTAATAGTACTTTGAAATGATGTCTTTTACCAATTTTATCCATCAAATCCATCAACAGCTGATTATGATCAATAGCTAAATTGATTTCCTCATATATAGGCGCACACTCAAATTGAGATGGAGCAACTTCATTATGACGAGTTTTTAACGGAATACCTAACAATAAGGCTTCAGTTTCAAAATCTTGCATATAAGCTACCACTCTTTCTGGAATTGAACCAAAATAATGATCTTCTAATTGTTGGTTTTTTGCTGAAGAGTGACCAAATAATGCTCTACCAGTTAAAAGCATGTCTGGTCTTGCATTAAATAAGGCAAGATCAACTAAAAAATATTCTTGTTCTATACCTAAAGATGCGTTTACTTTTGAAATTCCTTTATCAAAAAAATGACAAACATCAACA
>JBILPO010000441.1:0-2559 GCA_044373805.1 Pelobium sp. | reverse complement strand
AGAGTATTTTGGGGTGCAGGGATTAAAATATTAGAGGGTTATGGTTTAACAGAAACTTCTCCGGTAATAGCAGTTAACGGACCTTTTAAAGGGCAATGTAAATTTGGTACTGTAGGGCATGTTTTAGAAAATTTAGAAGTTAAAATTGCCGAAGACGGAGAGATTCTATGCAAAGGGCCTAGTGTAATGAAAGGTTATTATAATAACCCCGAAGCAACAGCAGAGGTGATGATTGATGGTTGGTTTCATACTGGAGATATAGGGGTGCTAAAAGATGGTTTTTTGGCGATAACAGATCGTAAAAAAGAAGTTTTTAAAACTGCTGGAGGTAAATATGTGGCTCCACAAGTTTTAGAAAATAAGTTTAAAGAATCCATTTATATAGAGCAAATTATGGTGGTTGGAGAAAACAGGAGATTTCCATCAGCTTTAATTGTTCCAAATTTTGAGCATTTAAAAGATTGGGCAGTTAAAAATGAAATAGCATTCACTACGCCTAAAGAAATGATTAAAAATGAAAAAATTTGTGATAAAATATGGCAAGAAGTGAATCGCTTAAATGAGAATTTTGGAAACTGGGAGAAAGTTAAAAAAATTGCGCTTTTGGCAGATGAATTTACCATAGATGGAGGTGAATTAACACCAAAATTAAGCATGAAAAGAAAGGTAATTTTAATGAAGCATTTAGATCTTATCGAAAAACTATATAAAGAATCGGATGGTTTAGAAAAACATGTTTAGCAATCAATTTTACAGCTTTAAAAATGGTAACGGGTTATTTCCGTTACCATTTTTTTATTAGGAGCTTTTGCTTACGGTTTATTAGAAAGGCAAGGCGTTATTCTTCGATAATTTTTTCATCTTCAGGATGCTGAGCAGAGGCTTTCCCTTTTTGAATTCGTTTTAAATTAAACTCATAAAGGATTTCTACTTTTTTTCTTGCCCAAGGCGTTTTTCTAAGGAAAGCTAAACTAGATTTAATACTAGGTTTGTCTGTAAAGCATTTTATTGGGACTTTAACGGCCATTTTCTCCCAGCCAACATGCACCACTAAATCAGTCAAAATAGTTTCTAATGTTAAACCATGTAAAGGGTTATTGACCTGTGATTTTTTTTCTTCTAGCATATTTCAGTATTATTTTTTAGATACCATATTTATGGTATTGGTCATTCGCTAAACCTTCGCTATATCTGAAAATTCAAGCACTTGCGAAAACGTGAAACAAAAGAAGCCAACTTTTTGCAAAGTTGGCTTCTTTATTTTAGCTTTTTTTTTAAAATCTTATTCCCAACATGATGCCGGCTTTTATGCCGCCCCAAGGGCCATCTAATTTTACTCTAGCTCCGTTTGCATCTACAGTAACTTCTTTATCGGTAAACGGAATTTCTAAGTTTTCCAATTCATTTCTTAAAGCTTGTTGCTCATTTGCATCCAACGTTTTCTTACCGTCAAAATTCCCTTCAGAAGTTCCAAATTGTGGTCCAAAATGAAAACCTAAATGAACCGCTTTACCTAATTTAAATTGAACGCCAAGTTCTAAACCACCAGTCATTGTTTTTAATTCGCCATCTAATGGCATGGTCTCGGTAGTTCCGTTAACATCAAAATCAATATTCCCTTTAGCGCTATAAGTTGCAAACTTTGCAAATGGGGCAAGGTAAAAACCTTTAAAAATATCTTTACCGAAGTAAAATTTAATTTGTGGAGTAAAAGCATTGTTGCCAACAGTAAAGTTGTTTAACTGTTTTTCTACTTCAGGATCATCAATTGCATTTATGATTTGGTTTTTTAAAGGTACTGTACCTTTTGGCATATAACGATAGCCCAAACTCAAAGCAATTTTTTTACCAATGGCTCTTTCATACTCTACAGCATAAGTTCTTAGTGCTAATGCCGGAACATTGATTTTGAAAAGATTTTTATGGCTAGGTATTACTTTAGAAGAATCCTTGCCGGCTTCCGCTCTTGATTGTAAGCTCACGGCTACAATAAAGAAAATGATTAGTAATTTTTTTTTCATGTTAGATGAGATTTGTTTAAATAAAATTAAAATTAACAGATGTAAATGTCAATACTACTTTATAGGTATTTTTTGATCGAGAAATTGATTTCACTAAAGGTTTTTTACTGGTATTTGGTTTTAAATTGGGCAGAACCTAGGTGAAATAAACGGGGGCGAAGCGGCATCTTTTTACAGTAGAGAGGGTGTTACAGGGTAAAAAATACAGCAAAGCACCCGACTAGCCCAAATTATTATCGAATATCCTTGCTTTTCAAATAATGGTTAATGCTTAGTTTAAATTTTTTATTTTCGCAGTTCAATATAAAAATCGCAAAAATGGATTATCAATTTAAGCAGATAGAGCAACAGTGGCAAAAATTTTGGGCAGAAAACGGAACCTTTAAAGCAGAGGTTGACGCAAACAAACCAAAATATTATGTTTTAGATATGTTTCCTTACCCTAGTGGGGCAGGTTTACATGTAGGGCATCCGCTGGGATATATTGCATCTGATATTTTTGCAAGGTTTAAAAGGTTAAAAGGATTTAACGTTTTGC
>JBILPO010000440.1:0-2564 GCA_044373805.1 Pelobium sp. | reverse complement strand
TTACCTCTACCTTCTAAAGAAGGTCTAACGGTACAATCCGAAGTGTCAATTTTATACCGTTTGGTTGGTAGTTATGGCCCATCTATCGTAGAAAACTTAGGCCGTAGTTATGAGCAGGTAGTCATCTTACCCATATTCAGATCGGCAGTTGCAGATATTTCCTCTCAGTATTTTGCAAAAGATATGCATACCGGACAAAGATCAGTAATTGAAAAAGACATCAAAAACTTAATGGATGCTCAACTTAAAGATAGGGGGTTTATAATAGAATCTGTTTTGTTAAAAAGCATTATCCTTCCTCCAGGTTTAACTAAAGCAATAGAAGAAAAATTAGAGGCAGAACAGGATGCACAAAGAATGGAGTTCACTTTAAATAAAGAGCGTCAAGAAGCAACTAGAAAAACTATTGAGGCTGAAGGAATAAGAGACGCACAAAAAATTATCGCTGAAGGGCTATCTCCGTTATTATTACGTTTCAAAACTATCGAAGCATTTAATAAACTTTCTACCTCGCCAAACGCAAAAACCATCATTACAAATGGAGACCAACCATTAATGTTTAATGCAGAGAAGTAATAACAATAGCTAAAAAAATTACCTATGGTAAAGAATAAAATTATTTTGGTTGGTTACTTGGGGTGGGTTAAAAACCACCTCTTGTTAATCTTATTTTGTATAATGGTATGCTGTATAAATACAAAATATCTATCCGCTCAAATAATTGAAAAAGAGTATACTAATTTAAATGATGCTTTAAAAGAGCCAGAAAAGGTTTTAAAATTGAATTTACAAAACCAACCTGATAATGAGTTTTTTAAACAACTTTCGAAGTTTAAAAATTTAGAATATTTAAACCTAAGAAATACAAAAATTAAAGCTTTACCAACAGAAATTAATATGTTAAGAAAGCTTAAAGTTTTAGATCTTGGAGAAAATGAGCTTTCTGTTTTACCAAAAAGTTTTACTGGTTTAAAAAATTTAACAGAGTTATATTTAGATCATGAGAAAAATCTTAAGCTAGCAGAAGATTTTGAAATTTTAAGCGAATTACAAAACTTAAGAATACTTCACCTAGAAAATAACAACATCAAAACATTACCAAAAAACATAAATAAGCTTTACCAAATAGAGATGCTTTATTTAAATGACAATAAATTAAAAAACCTTCCGCTGGAGGTTAAAGAATTAAAGAACTTAAAATATTTAGATATTTATCACAATCCCTTAGTTATTCCGGTTGATGTTATTAAAAAAACTTACGGAGGCATTAAAATAAATCTTTAAATCTTGAACTTATATTCATCAAGAAAAGAAATTTCAATTGGGGTTTTGTAAAAGTAAATATTTGGTTAATTGTTATTTTAAAACATTATCATTAATTTGTAAAACCAAAAAGCCTCCTAAAGTAAATAAGGAGGCTTTTTTATCTCAATTAATAAAACTTAATTCTCAATAGTAAAGCTACTTAAGCTTACAAATTCTTGCACCCTTGCAGCAACTTCTGCTTGCGTTAAATTCTTAATTTTCTCTGTACCAAATTTCTCCACACAAAAAGAAGCTAAGGCTGAACCATAAATTATGGCGTTTTTCATGTTATTAAAGTTTATTGTTCCTACTTGCGCCATGTAACCAATAAATCCACCTGCAAAAGTATCACCGGCACCTGTTGGATCAAAAACATCTGCTAAAGGCAAAGCCGGAGCAGAGAATATTTTATCTTCATGAAATAACAAAGCACCATGTTCTCCCTTTTTGATGATCAAATATTTTGGGCCCATGGTTAAGATCTTGTTAGCGGCTTTCACTAGAGAATATTCGCCAGAAAGCTGGCGAGCTTCTGCATCGTTAATGGTTAACACATCAACCATTTTAATGGTTTCTAGCAAATCATCCATGGCAATGTCCATCCAAAAATTCATGGTATCCATTACAATTAATTTCGGACGGTTTTTTAATCTATTGATTACCGTTTGCTGAACTTGTGGCGTAAGGTTACCCAACATTAAAAACTCACAATCTTGGTAGGAATCTGGAATAATAGGATCAAAATCTGCTAAAACATTCAGTTCGGTAATCAAAGTATCACGACTGTTCATGTCATTATGATATTTTCCAGCCCAAAAAAAAGATTTTTCACCTTCTTTTATCTGTAAACCTTCTACGTCAATGCCATGTTTTCCAAAATCGGCGATATCTTCTTGGTGAAAATCATCACCAACAACGGCAACAATTTTTGTTTTTTTATAAAAGTAAGATGCCGCTAAACTAGCGTAGGTGGCTGCTCCGCCCACTATTTTATCTGTTTTACCGAAAGGTGTTTCTATCGCATCAAAGGCAACTGTTCCTATTACAACTAGACTCATAAAATATTTTAAATTTTTTTTTTACAAATATTGCAATTTTAAATTATAATCCCGAATATTGCACTCCCGCAAGGGACAAAAGCTGAAAAGCTTTTTGGTAACCAGCGAAATTCCTAAGTAGCTCAGCTGGTTAGAGCATCTGACTGTTAATCAGAGGGTCCCTGGTTCGAGTCCAGGCTTGGGAGCACAAATCAAAAAGAG
>JBILPO010000438.1:0-2565 GCA_044373805.1 Pelobium sp. | reverse complement strand
TAAAATTGATGAACCCAATCTTTTGTTACCAAATCCATCGCACTGTTTACTGGTAAAAATACACCGTTTTTACCAAAGAATAATTAAGCCAAATGTTGATTGGATAATTATTTGCAGAAAACGTTTTCATTAGACCATAAAACATAGGAAATTACGAATTAATTAGACAAATCAAAAAAAATGCTGCAAATCATATGATTGCAGCATTTTTTGTATTATTTAAAAAGCCCTGGAGATCAGTTGGTAATTCCTTTCCAATCATCCGTACGGAAAGATGATGCGGGTAATCCTTCATTATTATACAAATTATCCCCTTCTGGATTATTTGCCCAAGCATATCTTACAGCCATTGGTTGATTAAGGGCATCATTCCAAATAAATATTTTATTGTTTTCAATACGAATGTTGGCTTTTAGAAATTTATAATCAGCACCAGCAATAGTAAACTGGTTTAAATTTCCATCACTTTTTATCTTTAGACCACTACCTATATTATCAAATGTTATTATACATTGGTTTTTGATGATTTTCATAGACTTAAAAGTGGGACCTGATGAAACAACATTTTTATCACCATAAGCTACTTTTTGGGCTGCCAAGGCCAATCGTTTACCTACATCCATTTTATTAAGTGGATGAATATCATTCCATTGTCCAATATCATGAGTAACAGCCATACCTGTATTAGGCAAAGCAAGAGCCATAGATTGAGCCTCTCTTAACTCCGCCCAAGTGCTCTCACCTGGCTCTTTAGGCTTTGCACCAAGATTTGACAATTGCACAAATAGGAAAGGAAAATCACCTTCTTGACGTTTAATACGCCAATCTTTAATTAATGTGGTAAATAAATTACGGTATTCATACGCCTTACTCACATTCGCTTCCCCCTGATACCAAATTACTCCTTTAATAGGATAAGATTCTAGAGGAGCAATTAGGCTTTTATTAAGAATAACCGGAAGACGGCCAACTTGTATAATTTTATCGGCAGGGAATGGCTTACTAATGGTACTTACCTTATATTTCCAATCTCCGGTTAATGATATAGTTTGATCTCCTATAACCAAAGAATAAGGTTTTCCTTGAGTAAATTCACCTTTGGTTGAAGAAAATAAAACCCTTACCATAATTACATTCTTACCCGGTTTTAATAAATCGCTGCTAATTGAATATCGGCGCAACATATATTTAGAGTCATTATATCCTATTTTTTTTCCATTTATATAGGTAGAATCTCTATCTGTAATATTCCCTAAGTAAAGTACGGCGTCTTTGCCAATTAAATTTTCTTTTAGGTACACTTCTTTTCGCAACCAAACCACTCCGGCTAAATTTTTTAATTCTTGGATTGACCAGCTACCTGGGACAGTTAATGTTTTCCAATCAGAGGTATCCAATTTATCTAAATACCAAGGTGTTGATAAAAATCCTTCATCAGTAACTTTTAAATTTTGATACCAATCTCTTGTTAATTTCTGATTGGTTTTGGCAAGGTTTGCAACGAAGGAAGAGTCTTGGTAAGGTTTAATCTGTTCCAAATATTGTGGAAATTCCTTTAACCCTTCTTCACTAATCCATGATTCGGCGGCAGTACCCCCTACACTACTAAGAATTAAGCCAATAGGAACATGATATTTTTCATAAAGCTCTTTGGCGAAAAAATAACCTACAGCGGAAAACCTTAAAACAGATGCAGGATCTGCTGATCTCCATCCATCAGGTTCCACATCGTAATGAGTGCTAAAATCTATATTATTTTTAACTAAAAACTGTCTTATTTCAGGATTTTTAGAATTTGCAATCTCCCCCTCATATAATTCTTTTGATCTATTCATGGTATATTCCATGTTGGATTGTCCAGAGCATAACCAAACATCTCCCATCAATATATCTTTTACGGTAATGACGTTTGAACCATGAATGCTCATCACATATGGACCACCGGCAGGCATTGCTGGTAGTACAATTTCCCATTTACTTGTGTGGTTTGTTTTAACTTCAAATGTTTTTTGATTAAAAATCACCGTCACAGATTCATCAGGCGATGCCCATCCCCATATTTTAATGGGCCGATCTCTTTGAAGCACCATTCCGTCACTAATTAACCTTGGGAGCTTCACTTTTGCCATCACTGGATTTAAAGAAAGTAGCGCAAAAATTAAAAGAGTTACCTTTTTACATTGGAAATTGGAGAATAGCGTTTCTATAAGCTTCATGAGTTTTGTGTTTACTAATTTAATTGGTTTATCGCTAGAAAGCATCACAAATGTAAATAGTCGAGTATTTAGATAATATCATCTCTTTCTTAATTTCTACCACTATCATCTCTTTTTTATGGTTAAGAGATGATAGTCATAGTTTTTGAGACTTTAGTTTCAGTTCATCCCTTGCTGTAATTCTAGATTTGATCATCAGGAATTCATCCTAAAACCAAAGCCATTTATAAACTTAATTCTCAAGAATTTTGAACAAATATTTACTATTTACTTGCCTAGTATTTGCAATTGAGGCCTCATTTGCTCAGGTATTTAAACCTGGAAATATAGCTGTTCTTAGAATTGGAGA
>JBILPO010000439.1:0-2565 GCA_044373805.1 Pelobium sp. | reverse complement strand
GATGGCTTAGATGCCGAAATTCAGAAACACAAATTCAATAGCTTAACCAAAGAAAAAAATCTTTCTACTCAGCAAAAAGCCACCAATGATTTTGTTTCTAAAATTAGGGCTTATGAAAGTGAGAAGAAGATTAAAAATGAACAATTAAGATTTTTACAGGATAAAGAAAATAGATTAAGCGAAGAATTAGAAAAAGATAAAAATCAGTTGCAGCATGTTCATTTTAATATTAAAAGGTTAAATGAAGATCACTTACAAGAAGAGCAATTGCTACATCGGCTTTCCCTAAACTTACAAGATTTAAAAGAAGAAGTTGATGAACTGCGATTGCAACAACAAGCGGCGAAAGCCAATTTAGATGCACAACAAAAACAAAATACGCTATTACAAACTCAATTATATCAATCTGAAAAGGAAACAGACATCCTGTCTATCCAAAAAGAAGCGCTCACGCAAGAAAGCCGACGAAATATTGAAGATACCGTAAACAGAGAAACCGAGTTAAATGAATTTAACATTGCTGTTATTAAGTTAGAAGCTCAAATAGAGACTAAAAAACATGTTTTAACCCATCTACAAAGTCAGGAAGAAGATTTAAAACAGCAAATTATTGATACCGAAGATACCCTTGCAGCAAACAAGGATGAATTAAATCAATCTATAAGAAAAGTTGATGCCAAGCAAAACGAATTTAACTTAACCAAAAGTTTGGTAGATAATTTAGAAGGTTTCCCAGAATCGATTCGTTTTTTAAAGAAGAATGCACAATGGAATAAAAATGCTCCACTCCTTTCTGATATCCTTTTTTGCAAGGAAGATTTTAGGATAGCTATAGAGAATTTTTTGGAACCTTTAATGAATCATTATGTAGTAGAAACTTATCAAGACGCTATAGATGCCATTAAATTATTAAGCAACGCATCAAGAGGGAAAGCCAATTTCTTTATTTTAGATAGAATTAACACCGAAACATTTAATGAACCTTTAAAAATTGATTATGGCATTTCTGCATTAGAGGTGGTAGAAACTGAAAAAAAATATCAGCTATTAAGCAGACATCTTTTACAAAATGTTTTTTTGGTAAATGATGAACAAGAAAAAAACCTAAATGCAGAAGATTTACCTAATGGGTTAGTTTTGATAGGCAATTCGGGTAAATTTTATAAAACTAATTATACTTTATCGGGTGGTTCGGTAGGTTTATTTGAAGGAAAGCGTATTGGAAGGGCTAAAAACTTAGATAATCTTACAAAATCAATCAAAACGCTTGAATCTGGAATTAGAAGTTTAAAAGCTGAAATTGAAGAGCAAACCATTAAAGTTGCGTCTTTAAAAGCAGCTTCAAAAAACCAAGAGATACAACTTTTAGAGAAAGAAACCACGCTTTTACAAAACGAATTCATATCTGTTAAAACCAAACAAGAGCAATATTTAGCTTTTATACAAAACAGTCAGAATCGCAAACAAGACATTGAAAACAAACTCAACAACATTAGTAATTCGTTAATTGAGCTTACGCCTAGAATAATGGAGTTGAAACTTCAAAAACAAAATTTAGATGTTCAATTAATAAATCAACAGCAATCTTATACTGAATTAAGTGAGTTTTTAACCGTTAAGTCAACCGCTTTCAATACCGAAAATTTAAAATTTCATCAACAACAAAATAAAGTTAGCGGCATAGATAAAGATTTAGAATACAGAGAAAGTCAGCAAGAAAGTTTAGAAATTAGGGTACAAAAAAATAATTCGGAATTAGAAAAAACTAAATCCGATATTTTAGGAATTGTGCAACATGTAGATCATAATGATGATGATTTATTAGCCATGTATGCACAAAAAGAAGAGATGGAAAAGGCCGTATTGGAAGCTGAAAAAGACTATTATGAGAGCAAAAACATCATAAATGATTTAGAAAGCAGCTTGAGTGAACTTAGAAAAGCCAGAGAACTTTTTGATGTAGAGAGCACCGAATTAAAAGACAGAAAAAATCAGCTTAAATTAGAATTAAGCTCCTTAAAAGAGCGCCTTTCTGTAGAGTTTAGCATTAATATTGAAGATTTGTTAGATGACGAACCTTCAGAGGATGATAACGAAGAAGAAGTAAAAGAGAAAATAGAAAAAATTAAACGAAATCTGGATGAATTTGGAGCAATTAACCCCATGGCAATGGAAGCTTACAAAGAAATGGAAGATCGTTACACTTTTATCCAAAATCAAAAGAAAGACCTTACCGAGGCCAAGCTTTCGCTGATGCAAACCATTAAAGAAATAGACGACACGGCTAAAGAGAAGTTTATGAATGCTTTTGTGATGGTGAGAGAAAATTTCATGAAAGTTTTTCGTTCCTTATTTAATGATGAAGATAGCTGTGATTTAATATTAACTAATCCGAATGAGCCATTAGAGTCTGATATTGATATTATTGCCCGTCCAAAAGGAAAAAGACCTCTATCTATCAATCAGTTATCTGGAGGCGAGAAAACTTTAACAGCAACGGCTTTGCTATTTTCACTTTATCTTTTAAAACCTGCTCCATTCTGTATTTTTGATGAGGTTGATGCA
>JBILPO010000437.1:0-2567 GCA_044373805.1 Pelobium sp. | reverse complement strand
AAGTTCTATAAATATTGATATTTATAAATCGCCAGAATTTGTTGCCACAATTGAAGCCTTGGATAAAAGTAAAAATTATTATGTGTATTGCCGTTCTGCGGTTAGAAGCGTCAAAGCTTGTGCAATCATGAACGAATTAGGTATAGAAAGCGCCTATAATCCATTAGGTGGGATTGAAGAATGGAATGCCGTTATACTTTAATTAAGAATAAGAGAGTAGTGTAAGTGCCTTTTACAACGTATATTAGAATGTTAATACAAAATAGATAATGAATACAATACCTCAAGAGTTTCAAATTAACGAATTACTTAATCAGGACACTTATCTTGTAGATGGTGAATTAAAAAAGTGGACTGGACCAACAACACCCGTATATTCAACAATATCTTCTACTGAAAATTACGAGCCCACATTATTGGGAACAATTCCTTTTATGGGAGAAGATGATGCGATGAAAGCGCTTGAAGCTGCCGATGCTGCATTTCTTAATGGACAAGGCTTATGGCCTACCATGAAAGTGGCGGATCGCATAAAATGCATGGAAGATTTTGTTATTAAAATGAAGACAACCCGTTCAGAAGTCGTTAAGCTTTTGATGTGGGAAATTGGAAAGACATTAGGAGATTCAGAGAAAGAATTTGATAGAACTGTCGAATATATTTATGATACTATTAACAGCTATAAGGAATTAAACAGTCGCAGTGCTCATTTCAGCAAAGTACAAAGCATAAATGCCATGGTTAGAAGAGGACCATTAGGTGTTGTATTATGCCTCGGACCTTATAATTATCCTTTAAATGAGACATTTACCTTGCTCATACCAGCATTGATAATGGGGAATCCCGTGATTTTCAAACCTGCCAAACTGGGTGTTTTATTAATATCCCCTTTATTGGAAGCCTTTAGAAGTAGTTTTCCTAAAGGAGTTATCAATATTTTATATGGTCGTGGTCGCGAAGTTGCCTCCCCAATTATGAAATCTGGACGGGTAGCTATTTTGGCTTTAATCGGCAACAGTAAATCGGCTATTGCTTTACAAGATTTACATCCCAACAAAAATAGATTGCGTTTGGTATTAGGGTTAGAGGCAAAAAATCCAGCAATAATTTTGCCCGATGCTAATTTAGATTTAGCCATAGACGAATGTGTAGCAGGATCATTGTCATTTAATGGACAAAGATGCACTGCCTTAAAAGTATTATATGTACACGAATCCATTGTTGACGAATTCAATAAACGATTTAGTGCCAAAGTGGATGCACTAGTTTATGGGAATCCTTGGGATAAATCAGTATTTCTTACTCCTTTACCTGAAAAAGAAAAGCCTGCTTATATCCAAGAATTGATTGATGATGCAATTAGTTTTGGCGCAAAAGTCATCAATGAAAAAGGAGGAAAACAACTCGATAATTATATCTTTCCGGCTATTTTATATCCGTCAAGTAAAGAAATGCGTATTTATCATGAAGAACAATTTGGTCCTATTGTGCCAATAATTTCTTTTAAGGATATTCAGGAACCTTTGGATGATATGGCAGAGTCAAACTATGGACAACAAGTGAGTTTGTTTGGCCAAAACGTAAAAACTATTGCCCCACTTATTGATAATTTGGTGAACCTAGTTTGCAGGGTGAACCTAAACAGTTCTTGTCAAAGAGGACCTGATGTTTTTCCATTTACGGGTCGTAAAGATTCCGCTGTGGGGACTTTGAGTATTCATGATGCCTTGCGTTCTTTTTCTATAAGAACTTTTGTAGCTTCAAAAGACAATCAATACAACAACAATATTTTGCAGGAATTGTTAAACAGTAAAGAATCTAATTTTATTAATACAGATTATATTTTGTAATCAAAAAAATAAACTTTGACTAGGTTCTGACTAGTCCTGAATAAGCGATACAGATTTTAAGGATAATAAAATAAAGTAGCATCATGAACATTCATGGTGCTATTTTTTGTTTTATACGATCTGATTTCAATTTTTCTTTGTTGCTGCATAAGCTAATTCGTAATTTACTTTGAGGCTGATAGATTTTGTGAAGTCTATTTCTGCTCCTTTATTTTGATCTCAAATTATTTAATAATTATTAATTTAACTTACCTTAAAAATACCGGAAAATACCGGAATTCACACGATTCACACGATATTTCTACCCACTTTCCACATTTTCAATTATTATTGATATATCTAATATTAATTGATAACCTATGAACTCAGAAAAAAACATTTTCGTTCAGAAACTGGGTAATGCCATTAGAAAGCATAGAATAAAAAGAAAATTTACGTTAGAAAAGTTAGCGCTTATTACAGGTCTAAATTATTCTCACATAAGCAAGATTGAAAGAGGAATAATTAATCCCTCTATCTATAATCTTTTTATTATTTCTACAATACTAGAAGTGCCAATTTGTAAACTCATTAGTGACCCACAATGTAAAAAAGGAATTAATTTTGAAGAAAAAGCACCTATCGGAGACCATTTAAAAAAAGAAAATATTCTGAAGAACCTTGTTGATTTTGAATTAAATTGATAATCAACAAGCATTAGAAAATCTTATTATTTAT
>JBILPO010000049.1:0-9070 GCA_044373805.1 Pelobium sp. | reverse complement strand
GCATTTATTACCATTTATCATACTGGGGTCGCCCTAATGATTATTTATGGCTTTCTAGTATTTCACCTCCATTAATCGCACACGAAATGCAAAAAGCTTTTCAATTTGGTGCAGATAGGCTTTGGGTTTTTAATGTTGGGGATATTAAACCTGCTGAAGCAGAGCTCCAATTTGCTTTAGATCTTGCTTGGGATGTAAAAAAATGGTCGTCAGAAAAGGCAAATGAATACAGTTACTTTTGGGCTAAAGAAACATTTGGCACTAAATTAGCCACAGAAATAAGCAATATTAAAAATGAATACTATTTGTTAGCCTCATCCGGAAAGCCTGAACACTTATTGAAAATCAATTTTAGTGATACAGAAGTAGCTAACAGATTAAAGCTTTGCGAAAAATTAGAACAACAAGTGGAGCTTACGAAATTAAAAGTGCCTCAAAGATTAAAAGATGCCTACTTTGAACTGATAGAATATCCTGTTAAAGGAGCAATTTTAATGAATCAAAAAATTCTATTTGCGAAGTTAAGTGTTACATTAGCCAAAGATGGAGACGCTAACGCTTTGAAATATTCAGAGAAAGCAAAATCAGCACATCAAGAAATTATTTCTTTAACAGATATTTATAATAAAGAAATTGCTGGTGGTAAATGGGATGGAATGATGAGTTGGCATCCTCGTGATCAGCAAGCTTTTAAAATGCCTAAAGTAGCCAAGCTTTCAGACATCTCTAAAATTAAAAAAGTGCCTATTTCAACAGCTCATGAAATAAATATTTTGGCTTCTGATTTCAAAATTCAAAATAAAGGTGATTCAAAATTAACTTTAATTAAGGGCTTAGGAATAAACGAGAAAGCATTAACAGTACAACCCCTAAAAAATTGGAGTATAAAAATTGAAGATCTAAGTAAAGCTCCGTATGCTGAATATTCAGTTAAATTAAAACCAGGGACCTATAGAATAAATGTTCAAGCATTACCTGCTTTCCCAATAAATGATGATTTATCAATGGATTATGTCATTGCAGTAAATAATGAAAAACCAAAAATGATCGATCTTAAAGCAATTGCCGATACTCCTCAATGGGATACTAATGTGTTAAGAGGATATATGAACGGCGAAACTGAACATATTATTGATGAAAATAATTCTTCAACTGTCATCAGGATTTATTTTACTTCACCCGGATTTGTAATGAGCCAGCTCGAAATTAGAAACAATAAATAGATTAAAATATGAAGAACAAATTTTTAAATTATATTTTCTTGTTGTTCTTTATTTTGTCTTTTCAGCAAAATGTAATTGCCCAAAAAATAATTCGTCAGGACTTTGAAAATGAAATTTTTCAAAAAACGCAGGACACCTCTTTTAAACCAAGCTTATGGAAAAAGTATATAAGAACCAGAGAAACTGGGGAATGTGCGCCAACAAACGTATCCGCTATAGCTAGTGCAGAACTGAGTACAGAATTTGCTCGTAATGGCAAACAATCAGGAAAATTAATTCTCGATGTATCTAACGGAGGATCTGGTCATAAAGCGATGTTTCGGAATACACTCATTCAAAAAGGAACTGTTCTTACTGATTCAAAAGACGAATGCTGGATAGCTTTTAGTTGTTATTTGCCAGATACGGGAGCAATGACTTGGTTAAAAGATTCTGTTCCTGAACTTATCTTTCAGTTGCATAATGATATTGTTGCTTCTCCTATGGTTGCCATTTATTCTGAGAATGATAAATTCTTTATCACCTATCGATACGCTGATACAGATCCACATTTAACCTTGGCGCCTTTAAAAGCAAATATAAAAAATAAACAGCCTTGGTCTGGTGAGTTGCCAAAAGGGCAATGGCTTGATTGGGTATTTCATATTAAATTTTCTCCTCTTACTCCTGATGGCTTCTTGGAAGTATGGCTAAATAAGGGTTCTGAATTTGAAAAACTTACAAAAAAGAAAGACATCCGAATTGGTTATCCATGCTCAGAAAAAACAGACCTTGATATTGGCATCTATAAATGGTCTTGGAAATGCCCTACAACATCTCCAGTAAAAAGCAGAATGATATATTTTGATGAAATAAGTATTGGTAATCAAGATGCCAATTTTGAAAATATGACCTCTCATTTGCTGTTAAATAAAAAGGATGAAGAATATGGGAACGAATAAAAAAACCACCCGCTTTCTATTTTTCAAGAGTAGATTTGCTATAGATTAATCATCCTTCCAATTCTAAAAACCATTCTTGGGCCTGTTTAATTCCTTCTTTTAATGCTTCTTTTTTCGATAAACCTTCTTCTAACAATTGATTAGCAATTTCAATTGCTCTTTCTTTTACTATTGAATTTAACTCGTCTAATTCTAAACCAAAGTCGTTAAAAAGCTCTTTCATCATGTTATTGTTAAAAATTTAAGCGTAATTTTTATCAACCTTTACCATCAACAAAACTTAAGCCTAATTTTAAACCTTTTTAAATTTATCGCTTAAAAATTAAAGCGTTGATCTTGTGTTTCAGGCTTTTAACTGATTGCTGTCATTACTTCTGCGTCCTAATTTCTTAACCTTTACAGGATGAATCCTAAGCCCAAAAAAACTTCCTTAAGGCAAAGTTCTAAAGAAAACCCACCAGCTCAGAAGCGCTTTAATTGGTGGTTTCTTTATCTAATTGTTTTTGGCTTAATATTCTTTCTGCCCTACTTTACTGCTAAACCCAGAAAGGAAATTACTTGGCAGTATTTTGAGCAAAATATCTTAAATAAAAAGATAGTCGAAAAATTGGTGGTGATCAATAATGAAAGAGTTGAAGTTTACCTTAAAGAAAAGCCAGTAAAAGATCCATTTTCTAGAGCGGGCACTAGTAGTCAGCCGCAGTATTCATTTAGTATTGGCTCGTTAGAATCTTTTGAACACAAGATGGAATTGGCCGAAAAAGATGACTTACCCAAAGATAAAATTCCAGTCAGTTATGTAAAATACACCAATTGGTTTTTTAACAGCTTAAGCTGGATTTTACCGCTCATTCTAATTATCGCTTTTTGGACCTATTTCATACGAAGATGGAGCAGTGGAGCTGCAGAAGGGAATTCTATTTTTAATTTCGGAAAATCTACTGCAACATTAATAGAAAAGAAAAAAAGCGACCTCTCTTTTAAAGATGTAGCCGGCCTAGAAGAAGCAAAAGTGGAAATTAGAGAAATTGTTAGTTTTTTAAAAAACCCGATGGTATTTACCAAATTAGGGGCCAAAATACCCAAAGGTGTAGTTTTGGTAGGTCCGCCGGGTACTGGTAAAACTTTATTAGCTAAAGCCGTTGCCGGCGAAGCACAAGTTCCGTTTTTCTCAATATCTGGATCAGAATTTGTAGAAATGTTTGTTGGTGTGGGAGCATCTAGAGTGCGAGATTTGTTCAAAAGAGCTAAAGAAAAAGCCCCTTGTATTATTTTTATTGATGAGATTGACGCCATTGGAAGATCAAGGGGGAAAGGCACTTTTTTAAGTGGCTCAAATGATGAAAGAGAAAGTACCCTAAATCAATTACTTACCGAAATGGACGGTTTTGGAACCAATAGCGGCGTAATTGTGTTGGCTGCAACAAACAGGGCTGATTTATTAGACGCTGCCCTTCTTAGGCCAGGAAGGTTTGATAGGCACATTTATTTAGAACTACCAAATAAAAAAGAAAGAGAAGAGATTTTTACGGTACACTTAAAGCCTTTGGTAACAGATGGCAAAGTAGATATTGATTTCCTTGCCAGTCAAACACCAGGTTTTTCTGGAGCTGATATTGCTAATATTTGTAATGAAGCGGCATTAATAGCCGCTAGAAGGAAAAGTGAAAACGTAAAGAAATCTGATTTTTTAGATGCCATAGACCGTGTGGTAGCCGGATTAGAAAAAAGGAGTAAAATTATCTCGCCAGAGGAGAAAAAGATAATTGCCTACCATGAAGCCGGACATGCGGTAGTCAGCTGGTTATTAAAAAATGTAGATCCTTTGGTTAAAGTTTCTATCATTCCCAGAGGTAAATCTTTAGGTTCTGCATGGTATTTACCAGAAGAAAAACAATTAAAAAGTAAAGCAGCTTTTATAGACAGTTTATGCGCCACCTTGGGAGGAAGAGCTGCAGAAGAAATCATTTTTAATGAAACCACTTCTGGCGCTTTAGACGATTTAGAAAAAGTAACTAAAGAAGCTTATATGATGGTTACCTATTACGGGTTCAATCAAAAGTTAGGTAACATTAGCTATTATGATTCTACAGGGCAAAGAGATAGCGGAATACAAAAGCCATTTAGTGAAGAAACCGGCAAATTAATTGATGAAGAAGTAAGAGAATTAGTGGCCAATGTTTATGAAAGAAGTAAAAATATCCTTAAAGAAAATAAAGACAATTTAAATACTGTAGCAGAATTATTGCTCAAAAAAGAAATCATTTTTAAAGAAGATTTAGAGAATATTTTAGGGAAAAGAACCCCCGATTCTTTAATACAAGAAAAGAAAAAAACAGACCCTATTGTGGTCTAAAACCCTATTTATTGAGTTCAAATTGAGACTAATAGTTTTCACAATCCCTCCTTATAAACTAATCTTAAAAATTATTTGATGCGAAAAGCATTTCCATCTTTATAAATTTCCGATAGCCCTTCTTTACACTCATACGCCCTCAGGCATTAGGCTCGCCCCTTTCAATAACCCGTTCATGGCCGGTATCCGCTTCAATAAGGTTTATTTTACTCAGGATATTACTTTTTATTAAATATTTGCCTAAATTTCAACATGTTATAAAACAAAATAATTATTGATTCTAAAATAAAATTTTTCACAACCAATAATACTCTTCTATGTTAAAGCTACTTACTGCAAAGCAAACTCAACAAGTTGATCAATTTACCATATTAAATGAACCCATTCGCTCTTCTGATTTAATGGAAAGAGCCGCCAAAGCTTTCACCAAAGTTTTTATGGAAAAATTTATGGACCGTAAAAACTCCATGATCATTTTTTGTGGCAAAGGAAATAATGGTGGCGATGGTTTAGCTATAGCCCGATTATTATTAGACGAAGGCTATACTTTAATTGAAGTTTTTATTGCAGATTTTACAGAGAAATCTTCCGAAGATTTTGAATACAACTTAGAACGCTTACAGCTAAAAGAAGCCTCTATCTCTTATTTAAAATCATCTGATGACCTTGATATTCAAGAAGCTGATGTTATTATTGACGCTTTATTAGGTTCAGGTTTAAACAAACCTTTAACTGCCGAATGGGAAAAACTGGTTAAAAAAATCAATCAATTCTCAGGTTATAAAATTAGTATCGACGTTCCTACCGGGATGCCTTGCGAAGGTGAATTATTTAATGATAGCATCATCAAATCTGATTGGACCATTACTTTTCAGCGCCCAAAACTAAATTTCCTATTGCCTATTTCAAGCCCATATATTAAAGAATGGAAAGTGGTAAATATTGGTTTAAATGAAAATTTTATCCAAAGCACTTCCTCTCCATATTATTGGTTTTGGAAAGGCGATGTCCAAAACTATATAAAAGCTCGTCAGCCTTTTGAGCATAAAGGACTTTTGGGACATGCTTTAATTATTGCTGGCGCAGATGAAACTATGGGAGCTGCTTTGTTGTGTACTGAAGCTTGCCACAGAAGTGGGGCCGGCTTAACAACTGCCCTTATTCCAGAAAGTGGATTAAGAGCGCTTAACACCCGTGTGCCAGAGGCTATGTACTGCTCAAAGCTATCTTTCTTAGAATCTAACTTAGAGAAATATAAAGTGATTGGCATTGGACCAGGTTTAGGAACCTCAGAAAAGGCTACTGAGCTCCTAAAAATGGTGTTAACCCATTTTAAAAAACCAATAGTAATTGATGCCGACGCCTTAAATATTTTAGCAAAACATCAAGACCTAATCGCTCTTATTCCTCAAAATTCTGTTCTAACGCCCCACATGAAAGAATTTGACCGACTTTTTGGAGAGCAAGAAAGTTGGTGGATGAGAATTGAAAATGCCTTTAAACAAGCTGTTAATTTAAAAGTCTTTATCGTTTTAAAAAATAGATACACCATGATTTTTACTCCTGATGGTATTTGTTATTTCAATTCATCAGGTTCGCCAGCTATGGCTAGTGGTGGTATGGGCGATGTGCTTACCGGAATGATTACCAGTTTATTGGCACAAAGATATAGCGTAGAAAAAGCGGTTCAATTAGCTGTTTTTAGTCATGGTTATGCAGGAGAGCAATTAGCGCAAAAAATGTACGTAGTTCCGGCAACTAATTTAATTAAGCAAATTCCATTTGTGCTAGGAGAGTTATTGCCTAAATAATTTTAATAGTATTTCTATTGTATGTTTTTAACCTGCCATAGATTTCAGTTTTTGATATTAGAATTCTATTATAACTCCCTCAACAATTACATTAAAGCATACACAGGTTTTTAGATTTGTCAACGCTCTAAAAAGTTAGCAAGAGAGATAATAATTTCTTTAAACGCTCTAATTAATAATTCTTTAAACTCTTTTATAAATACACTGTTAACAAACCATGCAAAATACTGTCATTATTAACGATATACCTTATAATTTAGATGGAATTTTAGCCGATTGCTGGCATAGATTAGTGAACGGAGTAAAATCATCTAAACACCCTTTCCATTGCCCAACTTTAGGTACTACGCAACTAGATGAGGTAGAATTGAGAACGGTTGTTTTACGTAAAGTAATTCCAACAGAAAAGACTTTGATTTTCCACTCTGATGAGCGCTCTCCAAAAATTGATCAAATTAAAAAGAACAATAAAATTAGCTGGTTATTTTATGATGAAAAATCTAGAATACAAATCAGATTGAAAGCAAAAGCCACCATACATCATTTAGATGATATTGCCTTAAGCCGATGGAAAGATTCGAGATTAGAAAGCAGAAGGTGTTATTTAGTAAACCCCGCTCCATCTGTATTAATAGATTTTCCTGATGATGGATTACCAAAAAACTTAGAAGTAAAAGATCTTACTGAAGAAAATGTTGCTGAGGGATTTAAAAATTTTGTAGTGGTAAAAACCGAAGTAACAAGCATAGACTGGCTTTTTTTAAATCATTCTGGACATAGAAGAGCCCAATTTACTTACAGTGAAAATGAGGTTAAAAAGGAATGGATGTTACCTTAAATGACACCCATTACTTCCATCTTCTAAAGCCCATAATTGGTATAGATGATCATATTTATTTACTAGCAGTAATTAAGCAACCTTTCTTAGGATCATATTGTGGTATAGAATTCCATATTATGACTAAAGCTTCTTGCAAAATGTTCTCAGTAATTTGCTATTAGCCTACTGATAATACCCACTAGAGATGCCAAGTACATTTCGTACTAGGCATAAACTCCATTTTTTACCTCTGTTTCATGGCTACTACCAATTCAGGCTCTTCTAAAAATATTTTTTTGTTTTAATCACAGTTAGTCTAGGATAGAAGGTTGATTTAAAAATCAAATAAGTGCTTTTCTGCATGGTAAGAAGATCTTACCAAAGGCCCACTTTCCACATATTTGAAACCCATCTCTTTACCTGCTTGTTTGTAAAAAGCAAATTGATCTGGATGTACCCAGTCTATTACCGGATGATGATTTTTTGTAGGCTGCATATACTGGCCAATTGTTAAAACATGTACACCAGTTTCATATAAATCTTGCATGGTTTCTAAAACGTCAGCCTCAGTTTCACCCAAACCCAGCATAATTCCTGATTTTGTTCTCAATCCAAATTCCGAAATACGTTTCAAACATTCCATACTTCTATCGTATTTGGCTTGTACTCTTACTTCTTTGGTTAACCTCCTTACGGTTTCTATGTTATGAGAAACAACTTCTGGTCTTTCTTCACAAACTCTGTATAAATTGTCCCAAACTCCTTTAAAATCGGGAATTAAGGTTTCCATAGTGGTACCAGGACTTTCTCTGCGAATAGCGCTAATGGTTTCAGCCCAAATAATAGAACCACCATCTTTTAAATCATCTCTATCTACAGACGTGATTACCGCATGTTTCACACTCATCAACTTAATAGAGTTGGCAACACGATTAGGCTCATCTAAATCAACCGCTAAAGGCCTGCCTGTAGCCACAGCACAAAAAGAACATGAACGGGTACAAATGTTACCTAAAATCATGAAAGTAGCAGTTCCTGCGCCCCAACATTCACCCATGTTAGGGCAATTTCCGCTTTCGCAAATGGTGTGCAATTTATGCTCATCAACCAAGCCACGTACGTGTGCATACTCTTTTCCAATTGGAAGTTTAACCCTTAGCCAATCGGGTTTACGTTGTAACTGGCTTGCTGAAATTACGGGTAAGTCTATCATAGTTGCAAAAATACAGATACTTTAATTAATTTTTATGTGGATATACTGTAAAGTTTAATGGTAACATCTAGGATTCCAAATAGTTTAAATATTATCAAACAGCAGGTATTTCTGTTATCATAAAGGTTTATCTTCTTTTTGATTTTGATCCCAATAAATTGGAGATAAAAATATTTTTCAATCCTTTTTTACGCTCTTTAAAACCATCAAATTTTGAGCATTCTTACTAAAGCCACTAATGTTATTTTGATACATATTAATAAATTCATCGTAAAACAAAACCACCACAGGTGCTTCGTCCATAACCAACTGATCCATTTTTTGATAAAGTTTAAACCTAGTAGCATCATCTTTTACAAAATTCAACTGCTCAAATAATTTGTCGAACTCCTTATGGTTAAAACTAGTATAGTTAGGCCCAATAGGGACGTAATTTTTAGAATAAAACATAGAGAGGTAAATTTCGCCATCAGCATAATCAGCTATCCAACTTCCTCTAAAAAAATTCACTTGGCGCTTAGCAATAACTTCTCTTAAAGAAGCACTTTGGTTAACTTCAATTTTTGTTTTAATGCCTACATTGTCCAACTCCTCTTGAATAAATTCTATCAAATCTTTATAAGTTGTAGTGGTGCTTAAAGTAATTTCATCCATGCCCTTTCCATTTGAGAAACCTGCTTCTTTCAACAATTTTCTTGCTTTTGCT
>JBILPO010000435.1:0-2579 GCA_044373805.1 Pelobium sp. | reverse complement strand
ATTTTTATATTAAAAAAAAACTAAATATTGATAAGTAGCGCTTGGAATGATTTGTGTAGCGTTTTGTTTTGAAATTTATTGATGTTCATTGGTTTATAGTGATCAAAGCGAAAATTATTAAACTCCTAAACTCAATTAATTTTAACAGTGAGCTTTGATTAGGATAATAGTTATAACATTTATCTTAAATCTTAGTTATATTAAACCAAGAAATTTTACTAGCTAATTTATGAGAATCCCAGTTAAAAGAATAAATGTTAAGGTTCTTCCTGATACACATAGAGTGATTGCGAGGTTTTTTTTTAACGGAGAAGAGCGAGCAAGAGAAATATTAAAACACATTAATGATTTATCAGAGGCAGAAGTTTATGCTATAATTTCTCCTATTCTTCAAGAATTTTCTAAAAGACACAGAAACATTACTAGAATTTTAAATAAACATGCTCAAAAATTGAGCGATGTGATTAATTTGAATATGACTGATTTAGATCCTTTTAGAAAATTATTAGTGGGTTCTTATTTTACTCATGAATATTCTATAGAATCAGCAGCTTTTTTTAATCCTTCTATGGTTGAAGATCCAGATCAATCTGATTTAGAAGAAGGTGAAAGAAGAATCATTATTAGTTTTAGAGCAGTTGGCGAAGGTCATATTTCATCTATTGTTTTTAGAAAAGCCTTAATAAATAGACATAATTTTATTGAAGTAATGCCTTCAGGCAGATACGTAGATGAGGCCGAAATCATTAAAAACAATACTTACATTAAAGAATTGTTTTTTGAGAAGGCCAGAGATGCTAAAATTTCACAAGAGGTTATTGATTTAATTTATCCTTTGCTTGAAGAAAATTATGATTATCGCACCTTAAAAAGGTTAATAGATCAACAAAAACAAAGTCAGCCTGATCTTTTAGATTTAGATAAATTACTTTGGCTAGCCGATTCATATCACGAAATTTTATTTTCTTTAGATACCGATCTTTCAGACAGAATTATCTATCCAATATCTGAGTTTGAAAAAAATGGTATTGAAGATGCCAGATTTGTGAAGTTTGTATATGAAGACGGCAGTATTAAATATTATGCAACGTATACCGCTTATGATGGGCAATTGATTATGCCAAAGCTTTTAGAAACTTCAGATTTTTGTGATTTTAGGGTAAGACCCATTTATGGAACTGGGGCTAAAAATAAAAATTTGGCGCTTTTTCCTAGAAAAATAAACGGAAAGTTTGTAATGATATCTAGAATTGATGGTTGGAATAATTACATTATGTATTCTGATAAATTGCACATCTGGAGCGATCCTGTATTATTGCAATCACCTAAATATCCTTGGGAATTTGTGCAGATAGGAAATTGTGGTTCGCCAATAGAAACAGAAGAAGGTTGGATAATGATTACTCATGGCGTTGGCGCCATGCGAAGATATTGTTTGAGTGCATCTCTATTAGATTTAAATGATCCTAGTAAAGAAATTGGCAGGTTAAAAGAACCTATTTTAATAGCCAATAAAGACGAAAGAGAAGGTTACGTTCCAAACGTGGTTTATTCCTGTGGTTCTATTATTAACAACGGAGAATTAATTATCCCTTATGGTTTATCAGATTATTCTTCTTCTTTTGCCAGCGTTAATTTGAGGTCTTTATTAGATAAATTAAAGAGCGACCATTAAAAATTAAATGATAGGTATTCAATTAGTTTTGGCATAATATTTTGTAATAAAGCATAATGTATTTGTCGGTCATTTTCTTTGCCGAAAATTTATGATTTGCTAAATCACAACATGTTTTTCTATTTACTTTTTGAATATTTTGAATAGCTTCTATGGCTTCGTCAACATGGGTTACTAAAAAACCGTTTTCACCATTCTTAATAATTTCGGGCATGGAACCTTTATTAAAAGCAATTACTGGTGTGCCGCACAACATACTTTCTACCACACTTAAGCCAAAAGGTTCTTCAAAATTTATGGGGTGAAGCAATGCCAATGCTTTTCCCATGAGTTGATTTCTTAAGGCAGGTTCGGCGGCTTCAATAAATGTAATTTTATCATTTAAATGTGGCTTCACACTTTCATCAAAATAACGCTGATCTTGAATTATTCCAGCTATAATGAGTTTTTTATTTGCTCTTTGCGCTATATCAATGGCTTCTGCTGTTCCTTTGTCAGGATGAATTCTACCAAAAAACAAAAGGTAATCATCAGGAATTTCGTTAAACTCAAACTCATCTAAATTTAAACCGTTAAAAACGGTTGCTAAATAGTTTAAAGATGGATGCCTGTTGGTATCGCTAATAGAAACATAATGCGAATGAGCATTATATTTTTGATAAACAGCTAATATTTTTTCTGATGAAAAGCCATGAATGGTAGTAATCATTGGCGGTTTAATCAATTTAGAGTAGGAGAGTGGTAAAAAATCAAAATGGTTATGAATAATATCAAACTTGTTGGCATTTTCCATTAAATTGCTAATGTGCAAGCATTCTAAAACTTTAGCATCCTGATTTCTATCTGTTTCATATCCAAGTTTTACAACCGCATTTAATTTTGCTGTGGTAATAGAATCTGCGGA
>JBILPO010000434.1:0-2583 GCA_044373805.1 Pelobium sp. | reverse complement strand
TAAAATAGCGTTTTCACAACTTAATGACACTTTTGCTGATGGAAACTTTACCCAAAACCCAGTTTGGACAGCGGATTTAAGCGCTAACTACACTGTAGTTAACCAACAATTACGTTCAAATTCTACTACAGCAAATAGTAATTTTTATTTATCTACGCCTAATAACAAAGCCTTAAATTGTACTTGGGAATTTGATGTTAACCTTCAATTTTCTACCTCTGGCGCTAATTATGTTGATGTTTATTTAATAAGCAATACGGCAGATTTAAAAAGCACTAATATTAACGGATATTTCTTAAGAATGGGGAATACTGCCGACGAGGTGGCTTTGTATAAAAGATCTGGTGCGGTTTCTACTGGTGTAAAAATTATTGATGGTATAGATGGAGCGGTTGGTTCATCAAACAACAACTTTAAATTTAGAATCACTAGAACAAGTGCTGCTGTTTTTAATTTAGAAAGAGACGACACAGGAACTGGTACTTCTTTTATCTCAGAAGGTACAGTTACCGATAATACTTTTACTACCACCGCATCTTTTGGCTTTTTGGTGCAGCAATCTTCCACTACTTTTCATCAAAAGCATTTCTTTGATAATGTACTTATTCAAGATATTATAGTAGATACTACGCCTCCAACATTAAATACTTTGGTGGTAAACAGCGGCACTCAAATTACTTTAAATTTTAACGAAACTGTTGATGCGGCAGATGCTGCTATTTTAAATCATTACGTAGTAAATTCGGGAAATATTCGGCCATCAAACGTTACTGTAAATAGCGCAAATGTGGTTTTAACTTTTGCAAACGAGTTTAACACTGGCAGTTTTAATTTAACGGTTAGCACCATTAAAGATTTAACTGGAAATGCAATTACAGCTCCAATTATTAGAAATTTTAATTACCGAAAACCTTACACAGCCCAGTTTAATGATATTGTAATTAATGAAATTTTTGCCGATCCTAGTCCGCAAATAGATTTACCTACAGTAGAATTTGTAGAAATTTGGAACAAAAGCAATGAAGATATTTCTTTAGCTAGCTTTAAATTTAGCGACCCAACAGCTACTTATACTTTTGGTAACGATAGTATAAAAGCAAATCAGTATTTAATTTTATGTGCCCGGGCAGATACCGCAGAATATAAAAGATTTGGGAAAGTAATTGGTTTATCGCCATGGCCATCATTAAATAATGCCAGTGATCAACTCTCATTGGTGAACCAAAATGGTACGCTAATTTATAGCATCAATTACAGTGATACTTTTTATAAAGATGCTACCAAAAAAGCAGGTGGCTATACCTTAGAATTGATAGATCCTTTTTCAGGATGTAAGCCTTCTCAAAATTATGCGGCTAGTAATGATATTTCTGGCGGAACACCCGGCAGGCAAAATTCTATTTATTTAAGCAACAAAACAACCGTTTCTTTACAGTTAATAAGTGTGGTTTTAAAAGATAGCTTAACCGTTAGTTTAACTTTTAACAGAGGTTTAGATAGTTTACAAGCGACTTTACCCATACATTACAGCATTAATAATGGCGTGGGCGTTCCGCAATTTGCAAATCCAATTGCACCCTCTTTTGCTACGGTAGAATTAAAATATAATCAGGCTTTAAGCCGAAATAAAACCTATACCGTTACTGTAAACGGAGTAACAGATTGTGGGGCTAATACTTTAACCAACCAAACTTTAAGCTTTATTTACCCAGGTTTAATTTTAAATAATGATGTTTTAATTAACGAGATTTTATTTAACCCTAAAACAGGAGGAGTAGATTTTGTAGAAGTTTATAACAACTCTAATAAAACGTTAGATTTTAAAGATTTATTTATAGCTAACGCTGATGATCAAAATGTAGTTAATATTATTAAGCCTTTAAGCGCTACTACCCTATTGTTTCAACCGCAAACTTATTGGGTAATTACCCCCAATCCGGATACGGTAAAGTCTCAATATTTAACGTTAAACCTTACAAATTTCATCAAAATAGCGAGTATGCCTTCTTATAATGATGATAGTGGAAGTGCGGTGATTTTAAATAAAGACAATGCCCGTATTGACCAACTAAATTATACCCATGAAATGCATTTTGGATTATTAAGAGACTTAAATGGTGTTTCTTTAGAACGTAGCAGCTTTATAAAACCTACTAATGAAACGGGTAACTTTAGATCGGCAGCGGCAAGTGTGGGTTATGCTACACCGGCATATAAAAACTCTCAATTTTTAGAAGACCTTGCTGCTAACGAAGAAATTTCTTTAGCATCAGCCACTTTTTCTCCGGATAATGATGGCTTTGAAGATGTATTACGTATACTTTACAAATTTAATCAGGCAGATAGAGCTGCCAATGTTTCCATTTATAATGACCAAGGCAGACTGATTAGAAAACTCATTAAAAATGAAACCACAGCCGCACAGGGCGAATGGATTTGGGATGGTTTAGACGATAACAACGCTAAGGTAAAAATAGGGATTTACATTATTTATGCTGAACTTTTTGACCTTAACGGAAACGTTAAAAAGTATAAAAAAACTGCTGTTGCTGCATCAAGGTTTAATTAGAATAGGGCGCTTTT
>JBILPO010000433.1:0-2588 GCA_044373805.1 Pelobium sp. | reverse complement strand
AGAATTGGCTCGAGTTAGAAATGAAAAAATTGGCTTTGTATTTCAATTTCATTACCTACTTAATGAATTTAGTGTTTTAAAAAACGTGATGTTACCAGGTTTAAAACTCAATAAATACACCGAGGAAGAAGTTGAACACCGGGCATTAGAAAAATTAAAAATTTTAGGAATAGCGCATCTAGCGTTAAAGAATGCTAACCATATTTCTGGTGGAGAAAAACAAAGAGTGGCTATTGCCAGAGCCTTAATAAATGATCCAAACATTATTATGGGTGATGAACCCACCGGAAATTTGGATAAAAAAAATGGAGAGTTGGTCTTTAATATTTTTGAAGAATTGACTCAAGAATTTAATCAGACTTTATTAATGGTTACCCATGATGAAGGCTTTGCAAATAGAACAAACCGAGTGATTGAAATGGAAGATGGAAAAATCATTAACATGGGCAAACACACCTAAAAACATTTAGATTATGAATACCACGCAAGCTTACCTTCAAACCTTAACAGAAGCAAGAACTAGATTTTCTAATTTACTTATCGGTTTAACCGAAGATCAACTCACCAAAAAATTAGTAAACACAAAAAATAGTGCTGGCTTTTTAATACGCCATATTGGTGATGTAGAATTGTTATTCGCTAAAAACGTATTTGGATTTTTAGAATTATCTGTTCAGGCAAAAACGGTAATTGCTCAACATGATACTGGCGAATGGACAAATCTTCAAGAACTGTTGGATTATCAAAAACATGCTTTTGATCAACTAAAATCAATTATAGAGAAACAAACCGATGCAGATTGGGAGCAAATTATTACTACCAAAGAGTTTGGCACAAAAACTAAATCAGAAGCAATAGGACGCATTATTTCTCATACTGCGTACCATGCTGGGCAATTATCATTTGTTTTAAAATACGGTTAATATGATGAATATCAATTGCCAAGCTATTTTGGGTTAAGGTTCTCTAAAGGAAATCAACATAAATTTGTCTTTTAATATAATTTGAAAGATAAAATTTACCAAAATGAAAAATAAAACGGTGATTGTAACTGGAGCGGCCTCTGGAATTGGGAAAGCTATAGCAGAGTTGTTTGCAAAGGAGGGCGCAAATGTAGTATTGTCTGATATTAACGAACAAGGAGTAGAAGCTGTTACCAAAAACATACGCTACTTGGGCGGCAAAGCTTCGTTTTTTAAAGCTGATGTTTCTTTTTCAGAAGAGATGAAAGAGTTGGTTGATTTTACAGTAAAAACTTACGGAAAGTTAGATATAGCGGTAAACAATGCAGGAATATCTGGAGAAGTAACGCCTCTCACCGACCTTAGCATAGAAAATTATCAACATGTAATTAATGTAAATCTAAACAGCGTTTTTTACGGTCTTAAATATCAAATTCCTGCCATGCTTAAAAATGGAGGAGGCAGCATTATTAATATTTCATCAATTTTAGGTTCCGTTGGTTTTGCGGGTTCATCAGCCTATACGGCATCAAAACATGGGGTGGTTGGCCTTTCTAAAAATGCTGCTTTAGAATATTCGGCACTAAATATTAGGATTAACGCTGTTGGCCCTGGATTTATTGATACTCCAATGTTAAAGGTTTTAGACAACAGAGTAAGAAGCCAAGTGGTGGCACTACATCCAATTGGGCGCTTTGGTAAGAGTGAGGAAGTTGCCGAATTAGTTCTTTGGTTGGGTAGCGAAAAATCTTCTTTTGTAAGTGGTAGCTATTATCCCATAGATGGAGGTTATTTAGCCAGATAATTGCCTGTCATTTATCATTAATGCAATGCTAAATATTGTTCGTTATGAATAATTTTATCAAAAGAACAATTACTGGAATAGCCTTAATACTGGTGATTATACCATCAATTTATTTTAGTATTTATAGTTTTATACTTTTACTCTTAAGTATTAACATACTCGCGTTATTGGAGTTTTATGGGTTATTGACTACTCAGGAAGTCACATCCAGAAAATATGCAGGTCTTCTTTTATCAATAGGATTAATCATCACTACTTTACTGGTATGTATTGATCTTAGCCATTGGAAAATTTTGCTCATTAACATTCCTCTTGTATTCGGTATTTACCTTACAGAACTTTATCAGTTTGCAAAAAATCCATTCTACAATTTAGCATTTACTTTTTTAGGTGTTTTTTATATCACCATTCCACTTTGTTTTTTAGTTGCTATTGCTTTTTTAACAGACAAGCCATGGAGTTATCAATATCAAATTATTTTAGGTTATTTTTTGATGCTTTGGACTAATGATACTTTTGCTTATTTAACGGGTAAAAGCTTTGGACATAGAGCATTATTTAAACGGGTTTCACCTTTAAAAACATGGGAAGGAAGCGCAGGTGGCTTTGTGGCTACCTTAGGGTTAACTTATTTTATAAGTTTATATTCTACCATAATTAGTCCTTTAGATTGGCTAATTATTGCCTTAATTGTTATTGTTACCGGTACCTATGGTGATTTTATTAAATCACTTTTAAAAAGAAATCTTAATATCAAAGACACCGGCAATATTTTGCCAGGTCATGGTGGAATGTTAGATCGTTTTGATTCTCTTTTAGGT
>JBILPO010000432.1:0-2595 GCA_044373805.1 Pelobium sp. | reverse complement strand
ACGCATAAAACATTTTTTAAAAATTAAATGGATATGGCTTAGTATTAAAACTAAGCCATTTTCGTTTTATTAAAATTTAGCAAAGTAAAAATGAAATTCAAATCGCCTATTAATCAAATTTCATTGATAAAAAATTTAATATTTGGCATGCTTATTTGCCTTATATTTCAAGCTTGTACCGCCGTTACAGATGATGACTTAAACCTAGGCGAATCCAGAATTAAAATCTACAATGCTTCTCCAGACAATAGCATCATTACCTTTTATGTAAATGATAGTTTAAAAACACCACAAGCGCTAAGCTTCTCTCAAGCCACCAATTACACAAACACTGCTGCTGGCAATCATATTGTTTACACTAAATTAGGTACAAGCGAGATTCCTAATTCTAAAATTTCATTTCTATTTCAGCAAAATAAAAATTACTCCATTTTTATTAGTGGCAAAATCAGTAAAGATTCTTTAGTTTATATTTCTACCGAAGATAATTTAACTGCTCCATCAGCCAATAAAGCAAAAGTGAGGTTAATTAATGCCAGCCCAAACTCACCAAGTTTAGATGCCATATTTTCTACCAACCTTACAGATAGCATTCCTAATTTCAGAAACACCAATTTCAGGTCGGGTACCATTTATACAGAGTTTGATCCAGGGAATTACATGATAAGAATGAGAACCGTAGGCACTAATACAGCTATAATTAGTGGCTCCAATTTAAATATAGCGGCTGGAAAAATTTACACTATTTGTGTCAAAGGCTTAATAAATGGAAACGGTAATTTTGCACTCTCCACAGTTCTTATTTCTGATAATTAATTTTCTTTTTTTACAAATTAACTTAATACTTCTAGGTGAGCACAGCTTGGTTATTTGCCTTTTTTAGTTAAAAACCGTAAAAAAGCTTTACTCTACCATCTTGTTTATTTTACACAGGTTTGTCTTACTATTAAAGGGATATTCCTATTTTTACCGAAAATTCAGAAACGTGGAAGTTGTAAAAAACCTTATTGATTTTATTATACATATTGATGTTCATTTAAGTGAGATCATTAATAATTATAGAATTTGGACTTACCTTATTTTATTCTTAATTGTTTTTGCTGAAACTGGATTTGTAGTTACCCCATTTTTACCCGGCGATTCTTTATTAATAGCAGCAGGTGCATTAGTAGCCGTTGGTAATACCGGACTTAATATTTACATTTTAGCATTACTACTTATTATTGCAGCTATATTAGGAAACATTGTTAATTATGAAATTGGGAGAGTTTTAGGACCAAAAGTATTTAAACCCGAAAACAAAATCCTAAAACTAGAATACTATTCCAAAACTCAGTTATTCTTCGAAAAACATGGTGCAAAAGCCATAATTATAGGCCGTTTTTTACCGATTTTAAGAACTGTGGTTCCTTTTGTAGCAGGTATTGGAAGGTTAGACAGATTAAAATACAATTACTATAATATAGTTGGTGCACTAGTTTGGATCATTAGTTTTGTTTTTGCCGGCTATTTCTTAGGTAACTTTGAATTCTTTAAAAAGAACTTTTCTCTAATCGTTCTTGGGATCATCATTTTCACTATTTTCCCAACAGTTTACGCTGTAATTAAAGCTAAAAAAGAAAGTAAAATAGCTTAGTCAAAAACTTATTTATCGAGTAAAAAAATCATACTTAACTAGTATGATTTTTTTGTGAAAATGGGTTCAATAAATAGTATGTGAATTGGGTAAACCCAATAAAAAAACTAGCTGATATTGGTTCTAATGAGATATGTAGATAATGATCTGTGTGTTTAAAGAATTACAAGCTAGCCAACCAACTAGAATCTAACTGTCATTCTTCTCCAATAACTTTAACAACACCCCAAAATCTTTTGGATATTCTGCAGTGAAAGTCTTAGTCTCAGTTTCAGAAATTTTAAAAGTAACCTCTCTCGAGTGTAAAGCAAACCTTTTCATAATAGGTTGCTCCTCTTCGTTTTTATTTGGACGGTAACCACGTTTAATTTGAGATAAAAAAACTGGTTTTCCACCATACATATCATCACCAGAAATAGAAGCTCTTTGTGTTGCTAAATGAATCCTTATTTGGTGCATTCTACCGGTTACTGGTCTGGCCTCAATTAAGGTGTAATGTTTAAAATATTTAATAGATTGGAAATAAGTTTCGGCTCTTTTACCCTCTCCGCGGCTAATCATTACATTTCCTTTTCCTGCATTTAAAATAGGTAAATCTATCAGTAACTCGTTAAAAATATGAGTTCCATCTACTATCGCATGATAAACTTTCTTTACCTGTCTATGCTCAAACTGCATAGAAACAAATCTATAGGTTTCAGGATCTTTGGCGATAATCATTGCTCCAGAAGTTTCTTTATCTAATCGATGGCAAATTTGAGCATCCTCATGGTATTGTTTAGCTAACCTTAGAATATTGATTTCTCCTCCTTCTCTTTCATCTAAAGAGCTAATAAAAGGTGGTTTATTTACAATGATTAAATGATCATCTTCATAAATAATAAGATCTTGTAGTTTTGGAATTTTCATGAAGCGCAAAGATAGGCTTAATCCTCAAAAAAAAGCATTTGGAATTAATG
>JBILPO010000430.1:0-2597 GCA_044373805.1 Pelobium sp. | reverse complement strand
GCGTTTACATATTCATTATAAGCTTCATTAGACTCGGCAATTTCTGCTAAATAACGAGTTCTATCAGGTGGAATAATGTATATTTTCTCTGATTCTTCTTTGGTGAAAGCCATTTTAGCATCAAAATCAATTCCTGTTTTTTCTTTGATTTTTTTCATCAAAGCCGAAAATAGATTATTTGTGCCAGGATCATTAAACTGAGAAGCCATAGTGCCATAAACGGGCAAATCTTCATCTTTGGCTTCAAAAATCATGTGGTTACGCTTGTATTGTTTTCTTACATCACGTATCGCATCTAGCGCACCTCTTTTATCAAATTTATTGATAGCTACCATGTCTGCAAAATCTAACATGTCAATTTTTTCTAATTGTGTAGCAGCACCAAACTCTGGAGTCATCACGTATAAAGAAACATCGCAATGTTCAGTAATTTCAGTATCTGATTGTCCTATTCCAGAGGTTTCTACAATTACTAGGTCAAAACCAGAGGCTTTACAAATATTGATAGATTCTTGTACGTATTTAGATAGCGCCAAATTAGCCTGACGTGTAGCCAAAGAACGCATGTAAATTCTTGGATTGTTAATAGCATTCATTCGTATCCTATCGCCTAATAAGGCACCACCCGTTTTTCTTTTAGAAGGATCAACAGAAATAATCGCCATTGTTTTATCGGTTTCTACCAAAAATCGGCGTACCAATTCATCAACCAAAGATGATTTACCGGCACCACCTGTCCCGGTTATTCCTAAAACGGGGATGGTTTTATTTCCAATTAGCTTTTGAACTTCATTTAAAAAATCGACTGCTGCTGCAGGGAAATTCTCCGCAACAGAAATTGCGGAAGCAATAGATTTAATATTTCTGTTGGGTAAACTTTTAATTTCTCCGTTTAATTTAACAATGGTAGGGAAATCACATTTAATCAACATATCGTTGATCATTCCTTGTAAGCCCATACTACGGCCATCATCTGGAGAATATATTTTAGTTATGCCATAAGCTTCTAGCTCTTTAATCTCTTCTGGCTGAATTACTCCACCGCCACCAGCAAAAATTTTAATGTGTTTTGCGTTTTTTTCCTGTAAAAGATCATACATATATTTGAAATATTCTATATGTCCGCCTTGGTAAGATGTCATGGCAATGCCTTGAACATCTTCTTGAATGGCACAATTTACAACTTCATCTACAGATCGATTATGTCCCAAATGAATCACTTCTGCACCAGAGGACTGCAAAATCCTACGCATGATATTGATAGTAGCATCGTGTCCATCAAAAAGTGATGCTGCTGTTACAAAGCGAATTTTATTTTTAGGCTTATATACTTCGGTATCTTGCATGTTCTGGTGATTAAAATCATTTAAAAAGGTGGGCAAATTTACGTTTTTGAACTCATAAAGCATAGAATTAAGATGTTCGATAGGTATGAATTTGATGACCAAATTAAGGTTTAGTCTAAAAACTTGGTTTAAGATAAATTGGTTACTAAAGTTTGGTTTTTGTTTATGGTATATTTGATTAAAACAAGGCTATGAGCAAAACCATATTTATTACCGGGGCATCTTCTGGAATTGGGAAATCAACAGCTATTTATTTCGCCAATAGGGGTTGGAATGTAGCTGCTACCATGCGAAATCCTGATAATGAAGCACAGTTGAGTAATTATGCAAACATCAAATGTTATACTTTAGATGTTTTAAAAGAAGAAACCATTCGGGATGTTTTTGAAATGGCTTTAAAAGATTTTGGTCAGATAGAAGTGTTGGTTAATAATGCTGGTTATGCAGCATTAGGCCCTTTTGAAGCGGCCACTAAAGATCAGATTGTAAAGCAATTTGACACTAATGTAATTGGATTGATGAGCGTTTGTCAGCAATTCATTCCTTATTTTAGAAAGCAAAAAAGTGGAACTATTATTAATATTGCTTCTGTAGGTGGAAGATTAACTTTTCCTTTATATAGCTTATATCATGGTACAAAATGGGCGGTAGAAGGTTTTTCAGAATCTTTAAGTTTTGAATTGCAGCCGTTTAATATCAAAGTGAAATTGATTGAGCCAGGTGCTATTCGCACTGATTTTTACGACCGTTCTCCAGATACTTTAAAGAAAGATGGTTTAATAGTTTATGATGCTTATACCGATAAAGTTTCTGCAAATTATTTAAAAGCCGCCGATGCTGCACCTGGTCCTATATTAGTTGCAAAAACCATTTGGAAAGCAGCAAACAGTGATGATTTTAGATTGAGATATGCCGTTGGAAGCGGAGCTCCGTTTTTGCTGTTTTTAAGGAGGGTTTTACCTGATGCTTGGTTTATGGGACTTGTAAGGATGTTTTTAAATAGGGACTAAGTTTCTTAGATTGTTTGTTGGTTAGTTTGTTAGATATCTAAATTTTTAGCAAAGAGTTTTTGAGACTACAAGCAGACTAAAACTAATAACCCAACAAATTAAAAACTAACCATCCAACTACAGCCATCTTCTCTTTTTAAAATACACCAAAGTTCCAAAAGAAGAGAGCACCATTAAAACAATAGCTACTAAATAACCGTATTGCCAATTTAATTCGGGCATCATTTTAAAATTCATTCCA
>JBILPO010000431.1:0-2597 GCA_044373805.1 Pelobium sp. | reverse complement strand
AAGGCAAAGTTGGGAATGTTAAAATCTATCAAACAACTTGCCACTGAATTGTATGGTAATGACACTGCGGAGTATAAAAATGTATGGAATGAAGTTGATACGCAAAAGACTTCATTAAACTCAATCGTTAAAGGGTTAAAAAGAAGAAAAATTGAAATAGTAAACAGTAATGTTCTTCCTGATAGTTACGAAGTGATTGCGGAGCGCATCAAGATTTATAATAAATCTTGTGAGCAAATGTTAGAAATTGTAAATGGTGAGATTGCTTGTATTATCACATCTCCACCTTATTTTCAGATGCGTGACTACGGAACAGGTAAAGACCAAAGAGGACTAGAAAAAGATGTGGATACGTTTATCAAAGGATTAGTGAGTGATTTCGGTGATTGTAAAAGAGTTTTAGCGGATGATGGTAGCCTATGGGTTAATTTAGGGGAAGCGGTATTAGACGGTCAATACAATGCAATCCCTCATAAGTTTGTACTTGCGATGATAAAAGATGGTTGGGTTTTCAATGACGAAATCATTTGGCTTAAAAACAATCCTGTTTTTACTCAAGCTAAAAGAACTGTAAGAGCTCACGAGTATATTTTTCATTTTGTTAAATCTTCCAACTACAAGTATGATATTTCTTGGTTGAGTAATTTGAGTGACCCTGACAATCTTATTTCATTAGGCACATCAGGTAAAATCTATAATTTATTATCGGCGGTTGAGTTTCGTGATAACGTGTTAAAGACTAACATTAATAATATGGAAAATTTGAGAAAGAAATGTGTTGAACAAGGTTTTCATTTAACTCATAATGCTGCATTTCCACTTAGTGTTCCTTTGATTTTATTATTAAGTACTACTCAACCTGGCGATACGGTTTTGGATATCTACTCAGGCACGGCAACTGCCGGAGAAGCTGCGGCAATGACGGGTAGAAAATACATCGGTTATGAAATTAAACCGGAATACATTATGGCTTCAAAAGTCCGCCTAGCGGAGTACTTAGGCAATGATGGTTCAAATCTGTTAGCCGCTTAACGATGTTTAATTTATATCCAAACGTTGAGTGGTTAGATATGGAATGCATCGCATTGAATCCAAATAAGACTTATACATTATCTGAGGTAATGAACGATAAGTATACTGATTTAAATATTGAACCAGTAGTATTGGACTCAAGTAATATGTTAGTGGATGGGTATAAAAGGTATTTGCTGTTTGTTCGTAATAACGAGCAGCGAATACCAATCATCCGACAACGTAAAACAAGTAAAGTGAATATCACAATGCCCTCAAAAAACACAAGTGATTGCTCACTAGTAAGGGCGGCTTAAATAAAAAAAATTGATAACATTTGCTCTGATGAGCAGAACAACCTTTATACTAATGAAAACTTCAAACCCAAAAGTTGGTATGCTTACCGAAATGCAATACTCAGGCTCAAAAGTAATTTCTCGTAAATCTACGGGACTAAAAGTTAACCGTAAGGATTGGAATCAAAGTAGTATTACGGTAAAACCGAATGCTTCAGGAGCAAATGAAATCAATGATTACATCAAAACCAGGATATTTAAAACCTCAAAAAAAATAAATCAATCGGGTAGTGCTGATGATGAGCAGTGTGCTATTCAGTATATGAGAAATATGATTGAGCGTGCTAAAATGAGTGGAAAAATAATTGAACCAACTTATATCAAGTATAACCACACGGTATCTAATTTTGAAGCGATATGTAAAACAAGAAAAGGAAATAAAATTTCTTTCAACGATTTACGCAGGTTAGATATACTTGAAGATATTATCTATCAATTAAAGATTAGCAGGAATTATAAAAACAAAGTGGATAAAAAGAATAGTACGGTTTATAACTATATGTCTATACTTTCTAACTATGTTAAAAGATGGAATGCGACAAGTGGAACGCAGTTTCCTGTTAATACACAATCATTTTTCAGTCAAATAGGAAAGGACAAAAAAACACTTGCAATGACGCTTACCAAAAAAGAAATGGATATGCTTGAGAACTATGTACCCCAAGGCTATAATGGTTGCTTTGCTCAGATTAGAACCAAGAGCATATTTGTATTTCAGTATCACTGTGCGGGCATGAGAATACAGGATGCATTCTTAATGACGAATAAACAAATTATTAGTGAAGGTATAGAGTTGAAGGCTAAAAAAACAAACAACATAGAAATTATGCCTTATAACTTTGCTATGGCAAAAGCAATCAGTCCTTTTTATTTAAGTGATTTCAACGAATTAGTGGAGTCCACAAGAATTAGCTCAATTCAATTATCGGTAGATGTTATGAAGAACTTATTTCGTATAGAAGGAATTGGTTCAATTCAGGATATCAACTTAGAAAACTTGTTATACATCAAAAATGAAATTGAAAAACAAGGAGCACAATACACAGAAATATTTGATTCACTCAATCAAGTTAAAAAAGGATTAGAGGCAGAGATTACAAAACAATTTTTTGATGTAGTAAGAAGTAAGCCAGTTCATTTTATATTTCCATATTTAAACTGGGACGACTTTAAAGACGTACATCATAATACAAGTTTATTTAATGCCGAGCATTGTAGATTGGTCGGTAT